>NZ_JBHFNP010000284.1:0-8878 GCF_041929235.1 Microseira sp. BLCC-F43 | reverse complement strand
TTGTTAAACGATGCAATTGGAGATTAGAGGCTTCAAAGGCAGTTTGCCAACGACCTTGTTCTAAACTTGCTTGTTGAATTTGGACGCTGCCGCCTGCAATATTTAAGCTGCCTCTAGCTGAGGCTTGAATATCTTTGGGTTGGAATGATTCTAAACTACCAGCGGCTTGTACTTGACCGCTGAAGATTGCTGGTAAATTATTTGGTAGTTGTGCAAAGCGACTTAACTCGACTCCAGCAGCGTTAATGTTAGCTTGCCAACGACCTTGGTTTAATTGTGCTTGTTGAATTTGGATATTGCCGCCTGCGACTTGAAGGCGTCCGCTAGCTGAGGCTTGAATATCTTTGGGTTGGAATGATTCTAAACTACCAGCGGCTTGTACTTGACCGCTGAAGATTGCTTGCAACTGGGGCGGCGCTTGCGGCAAGCGATTTAACTGCACTCCGGCGGCGTCTACAACTGCTTGCCAGCGACCTTCGTTTAGTTGTGCTTGGCGTATTTGTAAATTACCATTGCCAGTTTGAAGGCTGCCTCGCGCTACTGCTTGGATATTGGAAAGATTGATAGTATCGAGACTTCCTTCCAGCCTCGCCTCGCCGGTAATTCGTCCCTGCTGGATGGGTAAATTTCTAGCTTGTTCTGGGGGTAACAGACGCGCCAGTTGCAAGCCAGATGCGGCTACAACGGCTTGCCAGCGGTTATTGGCAAGTGCTGCTTGTCTGATTTGCAAGTTGCCACCTGCAATTTGGACGTTGCCATTCCCTAATGCTCTAATATTTTCCAGGTCGGTAGATTCCAGGTTTCCTGCTAGGCGGAATTGTCCGTTAAATCTTCCTTGCTGAAACTGGGGCGGTACTTGTGGCAAACTTGCCAAAGATACGCCAGAGGCGGCTACCAATGCTTCCCAGTTGCCTTGGGAAAGTTGTGCCTGTTGTATTTGTATTGTCCCGCCCGCAACGAAGAGGCGTCCAGAAGCTACGGCGCGAATATCTCTAGCTTGGGTAGATTCTAAGTTTCCCGCTACCCTCACTCTGCCAGTAAATGCTTCTGGTTTTACGGGTAAATTTTTTACTTGTTCTGGCGTTAACAACCGCGTTAGTTGGACATTTGTTGCGTCTACCAAAGCTTCCCAGTTGCCTTGGTTAATTCCTGCCTGTTGTATTTGTACTGTCCCGCCCGCGACGTTCAAACTTCCAGAAGCCACGGCGCGAATATCTTTCGCTTGGGAAGATTCTAGATTTCCCGCCGCCCTAACTCTGCCGGTAAATGCACCCGGTTGTACTGGTAAATTTTTTACTTGGTCTGGGGTTAACAGCTGGGTTAATTGTACATTTGTGGCGGCGATTGCTGCCTGCCAATTTCCTCCTGAAAGTGCTGCCTGTTGTATTTGTACTGTCTTGCCCGCGATGTTCAAACTTCCCTGTACTGCGGCTTTGATATCTTTAGGTTCAGAAGATGCTAAGTTTCCCGCCGCCCTAACTCTGCCGGTAAATGCACCCGGTTGTACTGGTAAATTTTTTACTTGTTCCGGCGATAGCAGCTGGGTCAGTTGCACATTTGTAGCGTCTACCAAAGCCTCCCAATTTCCTTGGTTAAGTGCTGCTTGTTGTATTTGTACCGTCCCGCCCGCGAGGTTCAAACTTCCAGAAGCTACGGCGCGAATATCTTTCGCCTCAGAAGATGCTAAGTTTCCTGCCGCCCTCACCCTACCCGTAAATGCACCCGGTTGTACGGGTAAATTTTTTAGCTGTTCCGGCGTTAACAGAGAAGTTAGTTGCACGCTTGTTGCTGCTACTAAAGCATCCCAGTTGCCTTGGGAAAGTTGTGCCTGTTGTATTTGCAGCGTGCCACCCGCTACTTGCAAGCGTCCCTGTGCCACGACTTGAATATCTTGCGCTTGCAAAGATCCCAGCTTTCCCCCTAACCTCGCCCTGCCGGTAAATATCCCCTTCCCAATCGCTGGCGGTATTTGCTGTTGTCCCGATCCCCCAGACCTCCCCGCGTCCCCGTGTCCCCGCGTCCCCGCGTCTCCTTCTCCCACCTGCGCTTGTAAGTCTAAAAGACTACCGACGGGTAACTGGGAACCTTCGACAAGCGCGTCCCAACGCCCGTTGGCAATTTTCGCCGCTGCTTGCAAAGTGCCGCCTGCTACCCGTAAGGTGGTGTCGCGCAAAATTGTTTGACCTCTAGCAAGGACGACTTCCCCGTTACCGGGATAGGTGGCTTGGGGTGCTTGCCAGCGGGCTACCGTCCGCAAGTCGTTATAGGGGCCAAATACTTGCGTCTGGGCCCGCACTGGTCCGATGGCGATCCCAGGGGGGAGATTGGCGTTGTAGAGTTTAGCGATTGCATCCCCCGGTACTTTGTCTGCTTGCAGGTCGAAGACAATTCCCCCTGTAGTGCCTAATTTTACCTGCCCTTTCCCAGTAACTTCTCCCCCTACTTCCGGCTTTGCTTGCAAATTGGCGATTACCAATTCTCCTTGTCTGGCATCGAGGGCAAAGCGGGCGCTGACGGTATTAAAATTAACTTTATCGACTAGAGTGGGCTTGGTGGTGGCGAATTGACCGATTAATAACGGTTGTGCGATTGCTCCGGTTAACTTCACCTCTGCTTGCACCTCACCGTTGAGCGGGACGGGCGGTTTAAAATTAAAAGTTTGTGTAATTTTTGCTATTTCTGTATTCAGTACTTTTGCGGAAAGATCATAGCCTTGTTGCAGGTCTAAACCGCCATTCGCGAGCAAGGGAATTTGACCGAAAAGCGATGATACGTTTTGCAGCTTAATAACTTGGTCTTGAAACAACAGCGTCCCGTTTGTCCCGGCGAAAGGAATCGGCTGTTGCGGCAGTCCGGCGGTGACATCTTGAAGGCGCGCCGTCCCCAACAAAGATAATGGCTGTGTGGGGTTATATTTAACCTGCAAACTGGCATCTACGCGACCAGCTAGTAAATTAATCGGTAACTTTAATAACCGATCTACATCCGCAGCCTGGACTTGTTGCGCTTGTAACTTCTCCAAGTTGAGTTGTTGAGTCGGGCGCAGATATTCGCCTTGGAGATTCAAATTGCCCCCGCTGGCGATTTGTCCTGCCAATTCAAAGCGGAAGCGTTGGTTATTATCTCTCAATTCAACCTGACCATTGGCTGTGGCAACGCCTATGGGGACTTTTGGATTACCCGTTTTTGGTTGGGGGACGAGGACGATGTTACCGTTTTGCAGCCGAATTGATTCTACTTCGGTCTTAAACGCAGCACCCGGTTCTTCTGGCGCAATTTCGGTAGTCACCCAGCGACCATCCGGGTCTTCTTCTAAGTAAAGATTCGGATTGACTAAGGTTACATTTAGCGCCAGAGTTCGCTCCAACAGCAGCCGCAGCAAATCGAACTTGACATCAACTGCTGCAACGGTAGCGCGATCGGTATCTGTAGGCGTTGCTGGTATTTCAGACGCGCCCAAGCGCAGTCCGGTGAGGGAAAACCCTTCAACTTTTCCCAATCGCACCGGGCGTTTGAGCGACTGGGTAAGATTTTTTTCCACTATGGGCGCTAACTCAGTCTGGACAAAATTCCAGGCCCACCAAGCACCCGCCGCAATACCAACGAGTAAAATTACGCCAAAAGCAAGTCCAGAACGACTTAACCAAAGCAGCCATACACGCCGGTTAGAATTAATTTCTGTTTCGCGATCGGGATTTGGATCGGTAGAGTTAGTCATTAAAGCAGCACACCTGGTATCGTTTTGAATTGATTACCCACATTCGGGGTCGCGGCGATCCCGCCGCGACCGGGGACTGGCAAAGACAAAGGTCGCCCTTTTGAGAGAGGAACTAGGAGTGAGGAGCGCGTTCATAACCTGGTGACACGACGACTGGTGCTGCCCAATTGTTGCCAGATTTTGTAGATGTTACTGGAGCGAAACTCCGCAAGAGAATCTACCACAGGATGGGACTTTTTGTTAGCTTTTTCCGTAACTATTTTGTATCGGGAAGTGCAAAAATTGAGGAACGCTAACTTGACTCGTAGGAGCCGATAGGACAAATTATGGGGTTAAGTTGGTGATGATTCGAGTTTGGGAGCGATTATGACTTCAAGTGCGCGCGTATTTGTGCTGCTATTTAACGCTCGGACGGAAAATGAGGGCATTCACACCATCCGCATTGCCGATCGCAATAAGGTGTTGATGTTTGAGTCAGAAGACGACGCCACCCGCGTTGCTTTAATGTTGGAAGCGCAAGATTTCCCCACGCCTACCGTGGAAGCAATCGATCCGGAGGAAATCAAAGAGTTTTGCCAAAGTGCTGACTATGATTGGGAATTTATTCCCGAAGGCGCTTTGTTTATCCCGCCCGAAGCGAACATGGAAGAAACCGACTGGCAAGCTGCCGCTACTGAATCTCAAATGCCTGAGTCCGAACTTGACCGCATTCGCCGCCAACTCGAAGGACTGTTGTAATCAAGGATAAACATGACAAATTTGGAAGACCGGGGTCATCTTCTGACCGAACAGATCAATCCCAACAGTCGCTATTTAGACCAGCTGACTGCCCTCGAATTGGTCGATCTGTTTAATCAAGAAGATGCCCAAACTCTGGCGGCGATCGCTAATGCCCGTACCCAACTCGCCCTTGCCATCAATATCACATCTAAGGCATTACGTCAAGGGGGAAGGCTGTTTTACGTGGGAGCCGGGACGAGCGGGCGGTTAGGGGTTTTGGATGCAGCCGAGTGTCCGCCGACGTTTTGCACGCCTGCGGAAATGGTACAGGGAATTATTGCCGGAGGAGCGGGTGCGTTGGTGCGGAGTTCGGAAGATTTGGAAGATAAAGCCCAGGATGGGGAAACTGCGATCGCCCAAAGACAAATTACCCAACTCGATGTAGTAGTCGGCATCACCGCCGGAGGCACCACGCCCTACGTACAAGGCGCGTTGCAAGCCGCTAAATCCAGGGGCGCTACGACGATTTTTATCGCTTGCGTCCCCGCCGAACAAGTCAATACGAGTGCCGATATTGACATTCGCTTGTTAGTGGGGCCAGAAATAGTAGCCGGATCGACGCGCCTCAAAGCCGGGACGGTGACCAAAATGGCGTTGAATATCCTTTCTACCAGCGTCATGGTGCAGTTGGGGAAAGTATACGGCAATCGCATGGTCGATGTTGCGGTGACGAATAGTAAATTACGCGATCGTGCCTTACGCATCTTGCAAGACCTCGCCGGTATAGAAAGACACGAAGCCGCCGTTCTGCTAGAGCGCAGCGGCAGGAATGTGAAACTAGCGCTGCTGATGCACTGGACCCGATTAGAAGCGGAAGAAGGAGCGAACTTGCTAGAGCAACATCAAGGCAATTTAAGGCAAGCCGTCACTAGCTATCAACAATCAGAATAGCGGTGGGGTTAATGGAACTAAAAAGTTCCCCTTTGTATCTATATTTACTTGGTATCTTTCTGTAGCTGACTCACATGTACAAGATACGCTCTACCGCGCTTTCCTCGACTAGCAGAAGGCAAGTGGGATTTCCACGCGCTCCGATCAAGTATGCACTATCAATTGCCAGCATGACGGCAGTTTCTCTAGAATTATTTATCGCCCCTGGCTTGTCAATATCAAGACAAAAACAATTCGAGTCACCTTTTCCAGATGCAAAAATAAACCCCAGTTGGGAAATTGCTCAGACATTTCGACCCCCCAATCGCGGCGCTCCCGCTGTAACAGAAGGCGCGGGAACGAGGGGGGGTTCCTGCCTTGCATTGAGCGAAAGGAATAAATTAAAACCTTTAATTCCGACGGGAAATATAGGATTAACTGTATCGGAACATCCGACATTTTTTGGATATATTCCAAAATCTAATGCCCAATTAGGGGAGTTTGTCCTTAGAGAGCGAAATAACCGGCTGGTTTATAGAACAAGATTTGCTCTACCTTACCAGCCCGGTATTGTTAGTATCAGCCTTCCTACGACAGCGCGCTCCCTAGAAATTGGCAAGCAGTATCAGTGGTCGTTTGTATTAATTTGCGACCCCGAAGATCGCAGCGACAGCGTCAGTAGTCCCCCCGCGTGGATCGAGCGCATCGAACAGAGCGAAACTTTAGCAGCTCAGATAAAAAATGCTACACCAGAAACGCTCCCAGCGTTGTATGCAGAAGCTGGAATCTGGTTCGATGCTTTGGCAAGTCGAGTGAAACTTCTGCCCTCTCAACCTCAAACCGAATGGCAGCAAAACTGGGAATTACTGTTAACAACAGCCGGACTGCAAGCGTTTGTTCAAGAGCCTTTAGTTGGTAATAGGTAATTGGTATCCTTTTTACTTATTGCCCATTACCCGTTACTTCGTAGCGTCAGCGGCTGGGCGAAGCGTATTTTCCCTATACAGGAGTAGGGGCACGACAATTATAAAATGGTCACTTGTGTAGAAGATTTTGGTTGCCGTGCTACTACAACATTCCCGACAATTTTCCATAGAAACCCGAATGGGTGAGAGTAAATCCTGGTCTAGTTGATTGGGATGGGTTTATGCTGTCTTTTTTCTTCCATACTGGTATCGCAGGAGTGGCGATCGCTCTCTGCTACTTCATGTATGCCGCAACTGCTGATATCATGTCCGGTTCTTCACCCATAGTTAGGAATGACTTGGGAGAACGGTGACACGGTGACGGGTCGAGATTTTTATTCAGGGTAATTAGGCGGACATCATATGAGCCATAAATCTCCCTTGGTCATTTGTCCGCACCAACACCGCCGCCGAACGACGATTTTCCTCCTTCCTCCCTCCTATCTTTAGAGCCAGGTAAACCAGGGCTTTTTGTGCTATATTTACTATGGTTTATTGTCAATAAATTTGACAATAAAATACACAATTACTAACATAGTAATTCCCGATTTTTCCAAAAAATTAACATCAAAAATGTCAAAGAATTGCAACAAAAATTAATCCAAAGGCTAAAAAACCCGGTTTATAAGAAAAATCGTGGGTTTAGAAAAGCGAGATTGGCGCAGAAACCGGGTTTTTGGTAGGTAAAAAAATATTCAGCATACCCAGCCTTGCAAGTCAAACACCCAAGTCATACTGGTAAAGCTAACAATGAACTACAAAAGGTCAAATAGACCTCTGCAAAAACTACCCTCAAAGGCGGGCAAAATGCCCACCCCACAAGAGTTATTGGAGAGGTCTAATTAGACTAGCGATCGCATCGGAAAGAAAACAGTATAGGAGTTAACCAGCACGGTCGTAACCTCGACAGCAAAATCACTTAGATGGCATCAGGAGAAGTTGGTTATGTTCCGCATTTCTCGCTATCAGTTCCTACTATTTGCTGGATCTACTCTGGCAACCTGGGGCTGTAACCAATTCTACATTCAACGCCAAGGTGACCGATACGCCAGGAGCCTCGCGCAAAATACTTCTCGCAAACTCGCCTTACTGGTTGGCATCAATGACTATCCCAATACCCAGGAATTTACACCTTTAAGAGGATGCATCACCGATGTGGAATTGCAGCGAGAACTGTTAATTTACCGCTTTGGCTTTAACCCAAAAGACATCATTACCTTAACCAACGCCCAAGCCACTCGCCAAGGCATTTTGACAGCGTTTGAAGAGCATCTGATTAAACAAGTCAAACCCGGAGATGTGGCGGTCTTTCATTACTCCGGACATGGTTCCCGCGTTCGAGATCCAGATAAAGATTTTCCCGATGGACTTAACGGCACTTTTGTGCCAATTGATGCGGGGTTACCATCTGGATTCCCGCAACAAGGCGGTGTCGTACAGGACATCATGGGACATACCTTATTCCTGCTGATGAAAGCTGTACCCAGCGAAAATCTTACCGTGGTTTTGGATAGTTGTTACTCTGGCGGCGGCACGAGGGGAAACTTCCGCATTCGCTCTCGCGATGGAGGCAGTCAGCTACAAATTTCTGCGGCTGAAAAAGGGTATCAAGACCAGTGGTTATCGAGATTGAATCTTGCGCCTCAAGATTTTATCACCCAGCGTCGGCAGGGAGTAGCCAAAGGCGTCGTCATCGCTGCGGCTCAACGGAATGAAAGGGCGGCAGATGCGCCATTTAGTGACTTCTATGCCGGAGCGTTTACCTACCTGATGACGCAGTATCTTTGGCAGCAAACGGGGAATTGGGAAAATGCGATCGCTCGCATTATCCGCGACATCAAACCCCTTTCCTTCCAAGTTCCTCTGAGCGATGTCAAACCCCAAAGCGGAAATGAAAAGAAACCTGTCTATTTCATCGACAAACAAGTCCCGCCTGCTGAAGCAGTCATCACCGAAGTTAAAGGGAATCAAGCGACGTTGTGGTTGGGAGGAATCGATCGAGAAAGTCTGGAAGCCTTCGACAAAGAGGCCATATTCACCATTGTGGATGCCAACGGTGGCAGTGCGGGACAGGTAACGCTCGAATCCCGCCAGGGATTAATCGGGAAAGCCAAGCTGGAGGGTGCTGCTAAAGAGGGGGCGCTATTACAGGAAGCAGCAAGGGCGATTCCCAGCGATTTGAAACTCCGCATCGGTCTTGACCCCTCCTTGGGTGCGGATGCGGGTACGGCGAAACAGGCGCTGCAAGCGATTAAGCGCATCGAAGCGGTCAATGTCCCGTACCAGAGGGACGTGCAGTACCTTTTGGGGCGGATAACGGCTGCCGATGGATCCCCCCCTGGCCCCCCCTTAACAAGGGGGGAAACTGGAACTTCCCCCTTAACAAGGGAGGGAACTGGAACTCCCCCCTTAACAAGGGAGGAAACTGGAACTTCCCCCTTAACAAGGGAGGGAACTGGAACTCCCCCCTTAACAAGGGAGGGAACTGGAACTCCCCCCTTAACAAGGGAGGGAACTGGAACTCCCCCCTTAACAAGGGAGGGAA
>NZ_JBHFNP010000283.1:0-73415 GCF_041929235.1 Microseira sp. BLCC-F43 | reverse complement strand
TGTCATGCCGTGCCCCTACAGCAAGGTGGCAATTGAATTTGGCAAAAATCCCGTTGGCGGTATGGGCACGGCAATCATTATCTGTCCCATTTAACAACGTATGTCATGCCGTGCCCCTACAGCAAGGTGGCAATTGAATTTGGCAAAAATCCCGTTGGCGGTATGGGCACGGCAATCATTATCTGTCCCATTTAACAACGTATGTCATGCCGTGCCCCTACAGCTACGCGATCGCAAGCCGTAAAATAATTAAGTTCGTTCTTAACAATCGCACTTTAATCAACAATGACTCACTCGACGGATATTCCCACCCTAGTCCGCTGGATGGCATCCGATTTCACCAACCAAGCCCAAGCATATGAAAATCCGCCGTTTTTTGCCCACATTCGCGTTTGTATGCGTCCTCTGCCTTTAGAATTTCTGGGAGGGGTGAGTCTGTATCTGGAACAAGCTTACGACTTTGCGTTAAACCAACCTTACCGGGTGCGGGTGCTGAAGTTTGTAGAAGTCGGCTCGCGCATCGAAATCGAAAACTATAAAATCAAGCAGGAAGAAGAGTTCTATGGCGCTTCTCGCGACCTCGAACGCCTGCAAACCCTGCAAGCAGAGCAATTGGAGAAAATGCCCGGTTGCACCTTCATTACCGAGTGGACGGGGAACAGCTTCAAAGCTAGAGTTGAACCTGGAAAAGGCTGCATCGTTGTGCGAAAAGACAAAACCACCTATCTCGACAGCGAATTTGAAATTGACGAAAATAAACTCATCAGCCTCGACCGAGGGCGGGATGTGGAAACGGACGAACATGTCTGGGGTTCGATTGCTGGACCATTTGAGTTTGTCCGCAAGGCTAGTTTTGCCGACGAGGTAAAAGTCTAGGATTATAGATTTGAGATTGCAGATTTGAGATTGGTAGGATTTAGGCAAGGGCGTTGCCAGAAACCGGGTTTCTTCTTAGATCTCTAGTTTATAAATCGACGATTTTTCCTAGAAACCCGGTTTCTTTGCGTAATTCCTGATTGGGTTAACTGCCCACCCGCTCACCCCCACACCTGCCCACCCGCACACCCGCCCTCCTGTGCTTCCCTATAAGTTCATCCCAATTAGCGGTATAGACGGGACACAAAACCTGGTAGATTTAGCGAGTGTCAGTAAGCAGTATGGGCAAAAAGCAAGATGAAAGTCCTGGTTATTGGTGGCGATGGTTATTGCGGTTGGGCAACTGCCCTATATCTTTCTAACAGAGGTTACGAAGTCGGCATCCTGGATAGCTTGGTACGGCGGCATTGGGATTTACAGCTGGGAGCCGAAACCCTAACACCCATCGCACCGATTCAGCACCGCATCCAGCGCTGGCACGATCTTACCGGCAAATCTATTGACCTGTTCGTTGGGGATATTACCAACTACGAATTTCTTCTATCAGCGCTGCAACAGTTTTCTCCCGATGCGATCGCTCACTTCGGCGAACAGCGTTCCGCCCCTTTCTCGATGATCGACCGCGAACATGCCGTACTCACTCAAGTGAATAACGTCGTAGGAACGCTGAATCTACTCTACGCCATGAAAGAACATTTCCCCGACTGTCACTTGGTGAAGCTGGGAACGATGGGCGAATACGGCACGCCCAACATCGATATCGAAGAAGGCTATATCACCATCGAGCATAATGGGCGCAAGGATACGCTACCCTATCCCAAGCAACCGGGATCGATGTATCACTTAAGTAAGGTACACGATAGTCACAATATCCACTTTGCTTGTCGCATGTGGGGTTTGCGCGCCACAGACTTGAACCAAGGTGTCGTTTACGGCGTTTTGACCGAAGAAACGGGGATGGATGAAATGCTGATTAACCGTCTCGACTACGACGGCGTATTTGGCACGGCGTTGAACCGTTTCTGCATTCAAGCCGCCATCGGTCACCCGATTACAGTGTATGGCAAAGGCGGTCAAACGCGAGGATTTTTGGATATTCGGGACACAGTGCGCTGCATGGAATTAGCGATCGCTAACCCCGCTAACCCCGGCGAATTCCGCGTTTTCAACCAATTTACCGAAATGTTCAGCGTCGGCGACCTAGCTTTAATGGTGAAAAAAGCAGGCACTACCCTGGGACTAAATGTAGACATAAATCACCTAGATAACCCCAGAATCGAAAAAGAAGAACACTACTTCAACGCCAAAAACACCAACCTACTCGACCTCGGTTTGCAACCTCACTACCTCTCAGACGCCCTACTCGATTCCCTGTTGAACTTTGCCGTCAAATATCAACATCGCGTCGATAAAAACCACATCCTGCCCAAAGTTACTTGGCACAGGTAATTGGTAATTGGTAATTGGTAATTGGTAATTGGTAATTGGCGAGCGATAATAAATCAAATACGGCTACCAGTTGCAAGCAGGATAAGAAAATTACAAAAATCTATCTCCTGTGTTCTAGTTGTCTATAGCCTCATCTATTACCTATTACCTATTACCCAAACTGACATGAACATCCGCGCGCTCGTTCTGTTAATAACTGTCGTGCTGCCCGGTTTGGCTGCGACTAGCCTCAGTGCCTACTATCTATTTCCCGAATGGAAGGCACTAGAGGCAAGCTTTAAATCATACGAAAAATTAGCCAAATCTCCAGCTGCAACAATCGAGCAATTATCGATTGCTCAAGCAGCAGAAAACAGACACAGAATTAATTGTTTTGCTGAAGGTGTAGGAGTTTTGTTAGGTGGAGTTATCTTGGCAATTGGCATTCATGGAATTTGCGCCCAATCAAGCACCAAACAACAATAAAATAAAACTTGTGTTGCCGGTTTATCGCTCAAGCGCAATCACCAATTACCAATGACCAATGACCAATTATGCGAATAGCCTTATTTACTGAAACATTTCTCCCCAAAATTGACGGCATTGTAACGCGACTGTGCCATACTGTAGAACATCTACAGCGCAGCGGCGACCAAGTGTTAATTTTCTCGCCGGATGGCGGATTAACCCAATACAAAGGCGCAAAAATTTACGGCGTTCCGGGATTTCCCCTACCGCTTTATCCAGAGTTAAAATTGGCAGTCCCCAAACCACAAATTGGTAAAGCGCTGGAGAAGTTTAGACCAGATATTGTTCACGTTGTCAACCCAGCTATTTTGGGATTGGGTGGGCTGTTTTATGCGAAAATGCTGAAAATTCCGCTGGTAGCTTCTTACCATACCCATTTACCCCAATATTTACACCACTATGGTTTGGGAATGCTGGAAGGGTTATTGTGGGAATTATTAAAATCGGCTCACAATCAAGCGCAGTTAAATCTTTGTACCTCGACGGCAATGGTGGAAGAATTGACGGCGCACGGTATAGAACGAGTCGATTTATGGCAGCGGGGAGTGGATACGGAAACGTTTCATCCCGACTTAGCCAACGTGGAAATGCGCGATCGCCTCAGTCAAGGAAACCCCTCTAGCCCGCTGCTGCTTTACGTTGGTCGTCTGGGGGCTGAAAAAGAAATCGAGCGCATCAAACCCATCTTAGAAGCGATTCCAGATGCCCGCCTAGCCTTAGTTGGAGATGGTCCAAACCGACAAGCTTTAGAAGAATATTTTGCGGGAACGCCGACTAACTTTGTCGGATACCTGCGCGGGCGAGAATTGGGGGCGGCGTATGCTTCTGCCGATGCATTTATATTCCCCTCCCGTACCGAAACATTGGGGTTAGTACTGTTAGAGGCAATGGCAGCGGGGTGTCCCGTCGTCGCGGCGCGATCTGGTGGAATTCCAGATATTGTCACCGATGGGGTAAACGGATACTTGTTCGATCCGAAAGATGAACTAGGAGCGATCGCCGCCACCAAAAACCTATTATCCCAAAAACAAGAACGAGAAACCCTGCGCGAGTTCGCCCGCAAAGAAGCCGAACGCTGGGGATGGGCAGCTGCCACCCGCCAATTACAACGCTACTATCAAGCCGTAGTTGCCGATCAAAACCTGCCTTTAGCTGCATGATCTGGTGATAGGCGATTGGTAATATGGGCAAAAACTTGTAGCCCTGTCTGTCGAGGGGATACATTCGTAGTAGGCTCTGCCTTCAACTTGTGTTCCCGTTCGTTTGACAACAATTAAATCATCAACAGCCTCGTTCTGTTGGACCTACCTTGGAGGTTCAGTGGGTTAGTCATTCCCATCGACGCGACCCACAGCCTTGAGGATACAGGCTTGGGTTGCCCAACAGAAGGGGGCATTGCTTTTACCCGGCAAGCTTTACGCACCGCGCCTTCCCGCAGCGTTGACTTCAGGAGAATTACCCAGGGTTGACCTAAGCAGAATCACGCAGCGTTGACCTCAGGACAACAGCAAAGCAGTGGGGATAACTGCCGATAAACATCTATTGGGCGAGGGCAGAGGCTAAATAGGCAATGTTACGATACTGGGGAGCGCAGGATACCCCATAATCAGCAGATATGACCATGACTCTTTCCCATAACGGTAGTTTTCTCGCTACCATGTTGGCTCAGTTAACCCAGGTCAATCGCACTCATACGCTAATCCAGCGAGTCAATAGTTATTCGGTTTCGGAATTTGTCTGCCTCCTCGACTTTATCACCGCAGAATTCCAGCAATTTTTGCGAGCAATCGAACTGATTAACAACGAAGCGCTCGAAGCGATGCTGGAGCGAATTTTGGAAGCAATTACGCTCAAAATCGGTCAAATTCTGCAAGCGGATCGCACTACCATCTTTTTGGTCGATCAGGAAAAAGGTCAGCTGTGGTCTAAAAACAGTGCCGACGAATCAGAAAAACCAACAGAAATCCGCCTGCCGCTCAATAGTGGCATTGCTGGTCACGTAGCGACTAAGGGAGAATATCTCAACATTCCCGACGCTTACAATCACCCCTTGTTTAACCCGGACTTTGATAAGCAAACGGGTTACCATACCCGCAACATCCTGTGTATGCCAATTTTTAGCAGCAAAAACCAGGTCGTGGCGGTGGTGCAACTGTCGAATAAAGCGGGGAATCTTCCGTTTGATAGCGATGATGTCGCGCAATTTCAAGACTTTGCTGCCAAAATCGGTATAATCTTAGAAAGTTGTCGGTCTTTTTATGTGGCAGCTCGCAATCAACGCGGGGCATCGGCACTGCTGAAAGCAACTCAAACTCTAGGTCAAAGTCTGGATTTAGAAACAACGCTGCGAGCGGTAATGGATCAAGCTCGCAATTTAATGCAAGCGGATCGCAGTACCCTATTTTTACTGACGAAAGAAACCAACGAACTATGGACAAAAGTTGCAGCAGCCGATGGTAGAACTTTAATCGAAATCCGCATTCCGGCTAATCGGGGAATTGCTGGTTACGTCGCTTCTACCGGGCAGCCGCTCAATATTACAGATGCATATAAAGACCCGCGTTTTGACCCCAGTACGGATAAAAAAACTGGATATGTAACTCGCAATATTTTGTGTTTGCCGGTGTTTAATTCGGGCAACGAATTGATTGGAGTGACCCAATTAATTAATAAGCATCAGGGCAGTTTTACTGGCTCGGATGAAGAATTTATGCGGGCGTTTAATATTCAAGCTGGAATCGCGTTAGAAAATGCCAAACTGTTTGAAAACGTTTTACTAGAAAAGCAATATCAAAAAGACATTCTGCAAAGCTTATCCGATGCGGTAATCTCCACCGATATGGAAGGCAAGATTGTCACGATTAACGATGCCGCACTAGAATTACTGGGTTGCCCGCTGCAAGCAGCTTCTGGAAAAAGCAACAAACTGTTATGGAAGGAAAAACTCATGGGACGACTCGTTTGGGAAGTCGTGCCTATTGAGAATTTGCAAATGCGATTGCAGGATGCGGTTAAAACGGGTGCTAAGCATTACGTGCCGGAGCAAAACTTGACGGTAGGATTGTACCCAGAGGGACAACCAATCTCGGAAACTAACCTAGACGACCCCAATCAAAATCCGATTCTAGCCATTCGCGATCGCGAAGCTCCAGACTTCTTTATCCCCTGGAACGAAAAACACACAAGCGAGGACACAGGAAATTCTCGCGGTGGTTCCCCGCTTTCCTATCCCCCGATTCCCAAAGCAAAAATCAGGGAAATCGAACGCAGCATCAATCTCACGGTTAATCCCTTGACAAATCCCGAAGGAGGTGCTAGAGGCGGATTGGTGGTGTTGGAAGATATCAGTCAAGAAAAACGGATGAAATCTACCCTGTATAGATACATGACGCCGAATGTAGCAGAGCGAGTTATGGCACAGGGTGACGACGCGCTGATGGTAGGCGAGCGCAAGGAAGTGACAATTTTATTTTCTGATATCCGGGGCTACACGACGCTGACAGAAAATCTGGGGGCGGCAGAAGTGGTATCGTTGCTGAATCAGTACTTTGAAACAATGGTGGAGGCGGTGTTTAACCACGAAGGCACCCTGGATAAATTTATCGGCGATGCCTTGATGGCAGTATTCGGCGCGCCGCTACCCTTAGAAAACCATGGTTGGATGGCAGTCCGTGCGGCGCTGGACATGCGTCGGCGTCTGGCAGTCTTTAACGATCGCCGCGTTATGGCAAACCAACCTAAAATTAAGATCGGCATCGGCATTAGTTCGGGGGAAGTGGTTTCGGGTAATATTGGTTCCCACAAACGCATGGATTATACGGTGATAGGAGATGGAGTTAACCTGAGTTCTCGCTTAGAAAGCGTAACCAAAGAATATGGATGCGATATTGTTTTGAGCGAGTTTACCTACAACCTGTGCAGCGATCGCATCTGGGTACGCGAACTCGACAAAATTCGAGTGAAGGGCAAACACGAAGCCGTAAAAATATACCAGTTAATCAACGATCGCCGCGTTCCCCTCGATGCCGTCACCGAACAATTTATCTCCCATTACAATGCCGGAAGATCCGCGTACCTAGACAGGAACTTCAAGCAAGCGATCCAACACTTTATGGCAGCTCAACAGTTGGATAGTCAGGATATTGCAACGGCGATCCACTTGGAAAGAGCGACTAAATTCCTCGAAGAACCACCCCCCGAAAATTGGAACGGCGTACACGCTATGACGACAAAATAGGTAATGGCTAATGGCTAATGGCTAATGTGATATTTTAATATCGATCCCCTATTAGCAATTAGCAATTAGCAATTACCAATTACCAATTACCAATGAACGAAAAACTATACGAAGGCAAAGCCAAAATTCTCTATAGCACCGACGATCCAAAGGTTTTGCTGACTCATTATAAAGACGACGCTACGGCGTTTAACGCCCAGAAACGGGGCAGCATCGTCGGCAAAGGCGAGATTAACGCCAAGATCGCTAGTCGTCTGTTTCAGGTGATGGAAGCGAATGGTATTCCCACCCACTTTATCGACCAACCTGCGCCGAATCAAATGCGGGTTAAAGCTGTAAAAATTTTACCGTTAGAAGTGGTTGTCCGCAATATTGCTGCTGGGAGTTTGTGCAAGCAAACCGGATTGCCAGAAGGTAAGGTTTTACCCCAACCTTTGGTTGAATTTTATTACAAGAACGACGCCTTGGGAGATCCGCTACTCACCCGCGAGCGCTTATTCCTGCTCGAACTGGCAACTGAATCACAAGTAGAGCAACTTGTCAAGCTGGCGTTGCAAATTAACACAATTCTGCAAGACTTTTTCAGCCAGTGCGGCATTACCCTGGTAGACTTCAAGCTGGAGTTTGGCACCGACTCTCAACAGCAAATACTATTAGCCGATGAAATCAGCCCCGACACCTGCCGCTTGTGGGATGCCAAAGAAACCGATCCGAACCGACGAGTGTTGGATAAAGACCGCTTCCGGCGCGATTTGGGTAATGTAGAAAGCGCCTATCAGCAAGTCCTGGAACGGGTTTTACAGCAGGCAGATCAAGGCTTGTAGTAGCGACTGGTCCCGCAGAGGACGCTCTGACGCTCTGACGCTCTGACGCGGGGACACGGGGAATGTTTCTGGTTTCTACACAACTCGACCCGTCTCCCTTTCCCCGCGTCTCCCTTTCCCCGCGTCTTCTTAGTCACTACGAAAGGGGAAGCAACAATCTTGTCGGTGACCGCGTCAGTGTCCGCTAACCGATGTATGCTTTTGAGCTAGCGCTTGTGCGAAAATCCCAGAAGCTAACAGGGAATTGCTTGCTCGCGTTCCTTTGGTGTGTGGAAGTGTTTGACAAAGTGAACAAAATGCGCTTATCACCAGTTTTGCTGGCAGCGGTGGCTGCCTCAACCGCTTTTAGTAACTTATTACCAGCGAAAGCACAAACCGCTGATGCCTCCTCGCCAGATATTGCTGCTGATGTTAAAAGCAGAGGGCGAACTAGAACTAAAGAAGAGAAAAAAGGCAACAACAGTAAGGAGGACGATTCTAACGCCTCAGGGTCGCTGCTCAAACCTGTTGCCAAAAATGAAATCAACAAGGGGACAGCGACAGCAGCAGCATCTGTAGAAACCCCAATGACGGATTCCCTAGCGCTGCTTGCAGATCTTCAACCCAAGGCGGCGGCAGAAGTGTTTCCATCTTTAGCATCTCTGCCTCATACCGCAGAGGAGCAGGGGAGCTCTGGAGCAGAGGAGCTTTTACTAAGTACTAACGATCGCACCCCAGAACTGCTGGCGCAAGCACCGGCAACGCCATCGCCTACGGATGCACCAACGGATACTTTCGCCCCGCAGAGCGAACCCACACCGCCACCAACTCCCCAAGTAGAACCGGAAACGCCTGGGACGCCGGGAACTCCACCCCAAGGAACGCCAACTCCTACCCAAGAAACGCCCAATCAAATTCAGCTCGAATTAAACCCCCCGCCCTCTTCTCCAAATATCGAACTGAATATTCCTCAGAGAACGCCTGGGACGCCTTCTGAGCCATCAAATGCCCAGCCTTCCCCCGCTCCCGACGAACCCCGCGTATTGGTGGCAGAAGTGGTTGTCAGCGGTGCAGAAGGCGACTTGCAGGGCGTAGTTTACGATGCGATTCGCACCCAACCCGGACGCACTACTACGCGATCGCAATTGCAACAAGATATCAATGCTATTTTTGCCACCGGCTTTTTCACCAACGTGCGCGTTGTGCCAGAAGATACACCATTGGGCGTGCGAATTACGTTTGTCGTCGATCAAAACCCGGTGCTGAAAGGGGTACAAACCGAGGGAACTCAAGCTGTTACTCAAAGTGTTATTAACGACATTTTCAGTCCTCAGTACGGTAGAATCCTCAACTTCCGCGACTTGCAAGAAGCGATCAAGCGGTTAAACCAGTGGTATCAAGAGCGGGGTTTTGTATTAGCTCAGGTAGTTGACTCCCGCGTCTCTCCCGATGGCACCGTCACCTTGGTGGTTGCAGAAGGGGTGGTGGAAGATATTCAAGTCCGCTTCTTAAATAAAGAAGGGGATGCACAAGATGCCCAAGGTAGACCGATCCGAGGCCGCACCCGCCAGTATATTATTTTGCGGGAAATGGAACTCAAACCGGGGCAAGTATTTAACCGCGATCGCATCCAAAGCGATTTGCGGCGCGTATTTGGACTCGGTTTGTTTGAAGACGTACAGGTGTCCCTCAGTCCAGGACAAGACCCCCGCAGAGCCGTTGTAACGGTTAACGTCAAAGAAAGAAGCAGCGGTTCGATTGCGGCGGGGGCTGGATTTAGTTCCGCCAGCGGGTTGTTTGGTTCGGTCAGCTATCAACAGCAAAATGTGGGCGGAAATAACCAAAAATTGGGTGCAGAAGTGCAGTTGGGGCAGCGGGAGTTGTTGTTTGACTTGCGCTTCACCGATCCTTGGATCGGCGGCGATCCTTACAGGACTTCTTACACGGTAAACTTCTTTAGACGGCGTTCGATCTCGTTGATTTTTGACGGCGGCGACAGAGAAGTCGAACTGGAAAACGGCGATCGCCCGCGCATAGTGCGGCTAGGTGGCGGCGTTACCTTCAACCGTCCTTTGGCGAGAAATCCCTTTATCGTGCCAGACTGGCAGGCATCTTTAGGGTTGCAGTATCAACGGGTTTCCATACGCGATCGCGATGGCGACATTAGTCCAGAAGACGAACTCGGCAACGATTTGAGTTTCAGCGGCGAAGGCAGCGACGACCTAGTCACCGTACAATTTGGCCTCGTGCGCGATGTCCGCAACGACCGCCAGCGCCCCACTAGCGGTTCCTTATTCCGAGTTGGTGTCGATCAATCGGTGCCGATTGGTCTGGGCAGCATTTTCCTTACCAGGCTGCGCGGTAGCTATAGTTACTACATACCTGTAAGATTTACGGGCTTCGCCAGAGGTCCGCAAGCACTAGCTTTTAACCTGCAAGCGGGAACCGTTTTGTTTGACCTACCACCTTATGAAGCATTCTCCTTGGGTGGTGCGAACTCGGTGCGGGGCTACGATGAAGGAGATTTAGGCAGCGGTCGCAGTTACGTCCAAGCTACCGCAGAATATCGCTTCCCGATTTTTAACTTTCTCGGCGGCGCTTTATTCGTCGATTTTGGTTCCGACTTGGGAACAGCCAGCAACGTACCGGGTAACCCAGCCGGAATTCGGGACAAACCCGGTACCGGCTTCGGCTACGGTCTAGGCGTCCGCATTCAATCACCCCTAGGGCCGATTAGGCTGGATTACGGTATAAATGATGACGGGGACGGTCGCTTTCACTTCGGCATCGGCGAACGCTTTTAGGAATTTAAGAATTGCAGATTTTAGATTTCAGATTTAATAGGAGAAAATCTGGGATTTTAAATCTGCAATTTTAGATTTATTGAACCGCCATAGACGCGAAGCGCGGCTTCCCGTAGGGTAGACGCCAAGGACGCCAAGAAAGAAGAAGGAAGATGATAGAGGAAAAAGAGTAAAGTCAAGAAATCTGCAATTGTCTATGGTCAGCACGATCGCATCTATGTTTGAATTATCGGGGGTCGGACTCCACAGCGGCGTTGTTACTAAAGTGCGAGTCCTACCGGCATCCCCTGGAGAAGGTCGTTATTTTGTGCGGGTGGATCTGCCGGGAGAACCTGTTATTCCTGCGCGTTTGGAAGCTGTGAGTCAAACGATTTTGTCTACCCAGCTAGGTCAGGGTGAAATTTCTGTCCGCACCGTAGAACACCTGCTAGCTGCCTTAGCTGCAATGGGTGTAGACAACGCCCGCATCGAAATTGATGGTCCGGAAGTGCCTTTACTCGATGGATCGGCAAGCATGTGGTGTGAAGCGATCGCCGCAGCAAAATTAGCAGAGGAGCAGGTGAGCAGAGGGGAATTTGAATCTATATTCTCACCTGCACACCTGCACAAGAGTGCCGGTGGTCCCCTGCAACAGCCAATCTGGGTACATCAAGGCGATGCGTTCGTAGCGGCAATACCCTCACCAGAACTGCGCTTTAGCTACGGAATCGACTTCGACCTACCCGCGATGGGCAATCAGTGGTATAGTTGGTCACCAAGCCGCGAAAGTTTTTCTGAAGCGATCGCGCCCGCCCGCACCTTTGGTTTACTCCACCAAATCGACGAGTTACGCGCCAAAGGTTTAATCAAAGGTGGCAGTTTAGACAACGCCCTCGTTTGCGGTCCAGATGGCTGGATTAATCCGACCTTAAGATTTGCAAATGAGCCAGTGCGTCATAAAATCTTAGACTTAGTAGGCGACTTGAGCTTATTGGGAAGTTTCCCCATTGCTCACTTCTTAGCTTACAAAGCAAGCCACAACTTGCATATCCAACTCGCCCGACGGATTTTAGATGGTAATTGGTAATTGGTAATTGGTAATTGGTAATTGGTAATGGAAAAATATCAAACAACTACAGGACTTACCCACGACGAGGCCACAAACCCGGTTTATTCGTTGATCTCTGGTTCCCTTTCCCAACGATTTTTCTGAGAAACCAAGTTTCTTTGCGTAAGTCCTGAACTACCTACTACCCTCTTCCCTGTTAAAATCTAAAATCCCAAATCTAAAATCTAAAATTGCCAAATGTCTACTCTGACTGACACAAACGCTCCTGAGTCTCCTGCACCCGCCGCTGAAGCACCAGCTACTAAAACCGTACTCACAATCGAAGAAATTCAACAACTACTGCCCCACCGCTATCCCTTTTTATTAGTCGATCGAATTATCGATTACACAGAAGGAAAGCAGGCAGTTGGGATTAAAAACGTCACCGTCAACGAACCATTTTTTCAAGGCCATTTTCCCGGTCGTCCGATTATGCCAGGTGTTTTAATTGTAGAAGCAATGGCGCAAGTCGGCGGCATCATCATGAAGCAGATGCCCGATATGCCAGAAGGTTTATTTATGTTTGCTGGAATTGATAAAACCCGATTCCGGCGTCCCGTCGTTCCCGGCGACCAATTAGTAATGACAGTGGAACTGCTGTGGGTCAAGCAGCGTCGTTTCGGTAAAATGCAGGGCAAGGCTGAAGTAGATGGTCAATTAGCCGCCGAAGCAGAAATGATGTTTTCTCTCGTAGACTAAACAATTTTAGATTTTGGATTTTGGATGGGAATTGGTAATGGAAAAAATCTCTCTCAACCACCTAAGAACCACTAGCCATATAAATCTAAAATCTAAAATCTAAAATCTCAAATTCTTTGGAGTAAGACCCTTGAAAACCCTCATTCATCCAACCGCTGTTATTCATCCTGGGGCAGAATTACACCCGACGGTGCAAGTAGGTGCATACGCGGTAATTGGAGAAAAAGTAAAAGTTGGTGCGGGAACGGCGATCGGCGCCCACGTGGTGATCGATGGGGATACGGAAATAGGCGAATGCAATCAAATTTTCCCCGGTGCAGCTATTGGTTTAGAACCCCAAGATTTAAAGTACGATGGTTCTCCGACGCGAGTAATAATCGGCAACGGCAATAAAATTCGCGAATACGTTACCATTAACCGCGCCACCCGCGAACCCGAAGCAACTTTAATTGGTAATAATAATCTGTTGATGGCCTACTCCCACGTTGCCCACAATTGTACAATTGAAGATTCTGTTATTATTACTAATTCTGTGGCTTTAGCCGGACATGTCTACATCGAGTCTAAAGCTGTGATCGGCGGAGTATTAGGAATTCATCAATTTGTGCGGATTGGACGTTTGGCAATGGTAGGCGGGATGAGTCGCATCGACCGCGATGTGCCGCCTTATATGCTAGTAGAAGGGAATCCATCCCGCGTGCGATCCCTCAATCAAGTCGGACTCAAACGCGCTGGAATTACTGAATTAGACCAAGGGCAAGTTTTTCAAACCCTCAAAAAAGCTTTCCGCATTTTGTATAGATCTGGACTAACTTTCAATCAAGCTTTAGAACAGTTAGAACTGCTACCAGCTAGCGAACAATTGCAGCATTTACATCACTTCCTGCAACTCTCCCAAACCAAAGGACGCCGAGGGTTAATTCCAGGACGCCGTTTGGGCGGAAGGAGTGATGAGTGAAGAGTAGTACAGATGGGGAGACGCAAAGACAGGGAGACGCGGGGAAAGAAGCTACTCCTGTGGGAATCTTTATTAGTACTGGAGAGGTATCTGGGGATCTTCAGGGGGCGTTGCTGATCGAGGCGTTGCAGCGACTAGCTAGTATTTCTAATTTGCAATTAGAAATTGTCGCCTTGGGAGGCTCGCGCATGGCTGCTGCTGGTGCTACTATTCTGGGCAATACTACCAGCATCGGTTCCATCGGTTTATTCGAGTCTCTCGCTTATATTTTTCCTAGCCTTCAAATCCAGCGTCGCGCTAAACAATACCTGCAACAATACCCCCCGGATCTCGTCGTGCTAATTGACTATATGGGACCAAATTTAGTCATTAGCAGCTATCTCCGCCAAGTCGCACCGCAAGTACCGATTGTATATTTTATTACACCCCAAGAGTGGGTTTGGTCCCTCAGTCCGCAAAATACGGCGCGCATCGTCAACGGTACGGATCTTGTATTGGCTATATTCCCGGAAGAAGCGCGATATTTCCAAAAAAACGGGGCAAAAGTTACTTGGGTGGGTCATCCAATTGTAGACCGGATGCAGGCATTTCCCAACCGAGAAACAGCCCGTGCAGCATTGGGTATAAACTCAGAGCAAATAGCGATCGCTCTCATCCCCGCCTCCCGACGCCAAGAATTAAAATACGTCCTCCCGGTAATGTTCCAGGCGGCTAAAATTATCCAAGCAAAATTACCCCAAGTTTATTTTTGGATTCCCCTCTCTTTAGAAGCCTACCGACAACCGATCTCACAAGCAATTCAAAATTATGGTCTTCGCGCTACCCTAGTAGCGGATAAAACTAAAGAAGTACTTGCATCTGCTGACCTAGCGATCGCCAAATCCGGCACGGTTAACTTAGAATTAGCCCTACTAGACGTGCCGCAAGTCGTAATTTACCGCGTCAACCCGCTCACTGCTTGGATCGCCCGCCAGGTGCTAAAATTTTCTATTCCCTTTATGTCGCCCCCAAACTTAGTCGAGATGAAGTCGATTGTGCCAGAGTTGCTGCAAGAACAGGCTACCCCAGAAAATATTGTCCGGGAAGCGTTGCACCTGCTAGAACCAACCCAGCGCCAAAAAACCCTTGCAGACTATCGCCAAATGCGGCAAGCTTTGGGACAAGTAGGCGCGTGCGATCGCGCTGCTAAAGAAATTCTGGCAATTTTAGATTGCAGATTTTAATCTCAAATCTCAAATCTAAAATCTGCAATCTAAAATCTAAAATCTAAAATCTAAAATGGATTGTCGTCGTCCCATTGCCATCGATTTATTTGCAGGTGCGGGTGGGTTTTCCCTGGGGATAGAACAAGCTGGTTTCGATGTATTGGTGGCAATTGAACGCGATCCAATCCACGCCGCCGTCTATGCCTATAACTTCCCCCAAACCCTTGTTTTAGCTGCCGATATTACCACCCTATCCGGCGAGATGATTTGGCAAGCTCTTTTGCGGCAAGAGGAGCAGAGAAAATTTCTCAATCCAAAATCTGAAATTGATTTAATCATCGGTGGGCCACCCTGTCAAGGGTTTTCGATCATGGGCAAGAATTGCGTCGATGACGATCGCAACGAGTTGGTGTTTCATTTTTGTCGTTTGGTGTGCGAATTAAAACCTCGGTATTTTGTGATGGAGAACGTACCGGGAATGATTTCTAAGCGATACAATCAATTGCTAGAGCGGTTAATTCAGGAATTTGAAAGCAATGGGTATTGCATTACACAACCAATTCAATGTTTAAACGCCGCAGATTTTGGCGTCCCGCAGCAACGGCGGCGGTTGTTTTTATTGGGATCTCGCGCTGGGGAGTCGCCCTTATCCTATCCAGAACCCCGCCAGGGGAACAAGGTAACCGTCAGGGATGCGATCGCCGACCTGCCAGATTTAGATGACTTTCCCGAACTGTGGAAAACCGACGAGGTATTGCTGAGTGAGGCGACTATAAGAGCAAGCGAAGCATCGGCGACGCGCTATGGGCGGCAAATGCGAGGTCAAGACGGCGATCAAACCGATTTTTCCCAACAGCGACTCTGGAATCGCCAACTTTTGACCAGTTCCCGTCGCACTAAACACAAAGATACCTGTATTGAGCGCTTTCAGGATTTACCCCCAGGTCAGCTAGATGCCATCAGTCACCTGCGACGCCTCGACTGGGACGGACTCTGTCACACCTTGCGTGCGGGGACAGGATCGGAACGCGGTCGCTACACTTCCCCTCGTCCGATCCATCCTACCCGACCCAGGGTGATTTCCGTGCGCGAAGCAGCCCGATTGCACTCGTTTCCAGACTGGTTCCGCTTTCATACAACCAAATGGCACGGTTTCCGGCAAGTTGGCAATGCCGTACCGCCTTTATTGGCAGGTGCGATCGCTCAGCAAGTTATTGCCGCTTTAGATGTTATGCCGCCAAAGCCAACAAAACCGCTGCCACTGGGAAACACCCAATTAATTAATTTTAACCCTGTCGCAGCCAGTAAATATTGGGCAGAACAGACGCAGAAACTGGGTTTGTCAAACTCAGATCTTGCACCTAAAATGTCCGGACGGGCAGGATGCCCATCCCACAAGCAAAATTGATCTCTTGTGGGGTGGGCAAAGGGGCAGGATGCCCATCCCACAAGCAAAATTGATCTCTTGTGGGGTGGGCGTCCCGCCTGCCCGTCTATTGGTGCAAGATCTGATCGCACCCCGTCTACGGTTGAGCAAATTCGCTATTTTTCTATGATCTGTGTCACTAAAATCGGACAAAATCGTCACATTTTTTCGGCAATCCATATCACAATATTGCCGGACTATTCTCACGTTTTTTATATGCTGCCAATCACCTAACTTCCTCAATAATTTGACGATATTAAAATAGCTGAGTTTCGCTATTGCCTTACTGCTATGCAATCTCAACTCTATTGGCACTCCGCTACCATCGAAGCGCTCTCCGGTCAGATCATGGTTTCTGGTAGAATGACGCTTGCCGATCGGTATCAGATTAGATCTGCCCTGTTAAATGATTCTCTGAGCGAAGCAGATCAAGTCATCATTAACCGTCTACTTTATGGCGTCCGGCATGGCTTGGTCAAAATTGTCGATTAAATTCTCACCTACTAGCAACAGCCTTGTATTCTCTGCTACCTTTAATTACGAAAAATTACTGGTTTGGCTCTCCAAGGGAAGCACAGCTTAGGTTTTTGCTATTTTCGCACATTTTTCATTCCCCTATTCCACAAGATGTAAACTGTGTTCGCGGGGTTTTGCCAGAAAAAATATGCCTAGGCCAGCCAACCCAAAGCAAACGCAATAGTTGCTGCCAAACTCAACAACATCATCAAACCGGCTGGCATAAATTTACGAGTGCGAACAAACCTGATAATAAAAGTGATTAAAAGAACGGCTGCGATCGCGGTTGCTATCCCCAATTTTATCCCTGTCGCTCCCGGCAACAACCAGGTTGCTAATAAAGCCGCACCGCTGACTAGCCCAGATATGAGAGACATTTTGCTTTTGGCTTTGAGGTAACCGAAAACGCCGCCAAAAATCACAATCAAAGCATAAACTGGAATGGTAAAAACTGCGATTTGAACCATAGTTTTAAGGTCAAGGTAGGAGAAAGAAAGATTAGTAGGGTAGCACTTTGACCAACCAGTCTGTGAGCGGGGCAAGATATCTCGTTAAAGTGCGCCCAAATCTAAAAATTATAATTACGCAAAGAAACTAAGGTGATATGAGAAATCGTGGGTTTGGCACGGAGAAATTTCCGAAAAAACCGGGTTTCTGGCCTTTGAAGTGCGTAAGTCATGAATTAGATAAATTTAGGGAAGCATAAGCCTGGAGATGGATGGGAATAAAAAGTAGTTTTGGTAAGGTGAAAAAGCCTATGTAGCAGAGGTTAGTATTATGTCTTTACAAGAGCTAGGAATGTTAGCATTATTACTAAGTCCCGGTCTTTTACTTTCCATTTTGATTATGGTGACGTTCGCGGCGGGTGGTTGATCGCAAGGAGTGCGAATTAGATTCTACATGGGAATCCGGATACCAAAGATTAACGGCTTGTTAAGTTTATTCCTGCAATCGAATTGTCCCATCTGCCAGCGTCAAACGCCGGAAGTGTTATGTCTGTACTGTCAGCGACAACTGCAACGGTGTCAACTCAATAGCGCGAGGCAACTTTGGCACTCTGAGTTGCCAGTGTTTGCTTGGGGTAGCTATGGCGGTGCGGTTAAGCGATCGCTCGCTGCGCTGAAATACGATAATAAACCCCAAATCGCCCAACCCTTGGGACAATGGCTCGGTAAAGCATGGCTCAATTCTGACCTCGCCAGGACCGAGAAACTGACAGTCGTCCCGATTCCCCTCCACGCCAGCAAACAACGCCAGCGCGGATATAATCAAGCCGAATTGCTGGCAGAAAGTTTTTGTCAGGTAACGAGATTACCCTTGCAGCGACACGGCTTGGAACGAGTGCGGGAAACTGAAGCTCAGTTTACACTGGGAGCGGCAGAACGGGAGAAAAACCTCCAGAGCGCTTTTGCAGTGGGGAAAAAATGGCAAAAGTCAGGTTCTGCTGCCAGCGTGCTGTTATTAGATGATATTTACACAACTGGGGCGACGGCGCGGGCGGCGGCTGATGTGTTGCGCCGACAAGGGATAAGGGTGTATGGTTTGGTAGCGATCGCTGCTTCCGGGCAGAATGTTTCTCCCCGATAATTTTTAGATAAATTTAAGATGCGGCTGCTGCCAATCAAAGAAAGTCTAAACAGCGACCTCTATAATTAACACGCTTACGCTTTTTTTGCCGAAATACTGCGCTTTATCATGATTCAAGCTTTCGCTACTCGGTTTAGATCCGTACCGATAGTTCCTGCCACCTTGCTAGCGCTCAGTCTGTGTGCTGGCGGCGTTCGCGCTCAACAATGTCAGGCGTATAATCCACAGCCTTTACCCCCTGGTGGCGAGGTGAGCGGTAACCTCTCAGATAAAGATATTCCCACGGGACAGGGCGGGTTTGCGCAAGACTATACGGTGACTCTGACTGGGGGAGACAATGTAGCGATCGATCTAACGTCTGAGGGCTTTGATACGATTGTGACGCTGCTATCTAAAGACGGCGCAACGGTAGCGGAAAATGATGATGGCCCAGATGGCAGCACTAACTCGCTTTTATTCACGCGCATTAAAGATGGAGGGACTTATATTGTCCGGGTGCGAGCTTTCGGCGAAACCGCAGGGGGTGATTTTAAGCTTAAGGTAACGCGGTTGCGACCCGTTCAGTAATGGAGACGCTTTGACGCGGGGAGGCGGGGACGCAAAGATGGGGGGACGCAAAGATGGGGGGACACGAAAACTCTTGAACTAGAAGTAATTTCTTCCCGATTTTCCAAATCTTCTCTATCTTCCCCATCTTCCCCATCTTCATCATTATTTCCCCCCTCGCCTCCTTAGCGTCCCCGTGTCCTTAGCGTCCCATTTTCCCCACCAATTTAAAGTCCAGTTAGCAGACAGAGTAATAAAGCTTCTGTCCACTCGACGACGGCACCGTAAGTATCGCCGGTATGACCGCCCAATTTATGATTAAACCAGGCACCTGTGAGAACTGCGATCGCTCCTCCACCAAAGGTCATACCAGCGGCTAAAATCCAACTACGCCGCTCCAGGAAAATTTGTAAGGCGCTTAGTGCCAACAATAGCACCAGTCCCGGCAACAAATCGTTAGGCGAATGAATCGATTCTTTATGAATGGCACCTTTGCCCTCTGCTTTGAGGTAAGGATAAGAAATAATTGCCACCAGCTGTCCCCACCTTCCCCACCCCGCTGCTGCCATTAACACAACCGGGCGATAGGATTCTAGATCGCACAGAGCGGTGGTTTTGAGCAGTAATACCGCGATCGCTGCCATCGCCCCAAATGCCCCCGTCAGGCTATCTGACATCACCTCTAAGCGACGTTCGGGATCTTGAACTGCCAGTCCATCCGCCGTATCCATCGCTCCATCGAGATGCAGTCCCCCAGTCAAAGCGATCCACGCCACAACTACGAGGGCAGATCGGGTGAGGTCAGGCATTCTTAGCTGTTGTAAGCCAAAATCAAGCAATCCCAACATTCCCCCAATCATCAATCCGATCAGGGGGGCGAGGCGCGCCATTCCCCGGAAGGCGAGCGTCCAACTCGTGGGCACGGGGAGACAGGTGTAGAATGCGATCGCGGCGGCGAGTGCCGCCCCCTGTCTTTGCCAAAATGGGCTTTTCGATTGTTCCAAGCGTCGATGATTCACCGTCACACTCCTACCGCCTACCGTATCCCTACGCCAGTGCGTGTATCAAATAGCTAGATTTGAGGTCGTCAAGTAAGTAAATTCCATTACGAAGGGGTGATAAATTCTCCAAATAACATAGTGATTATTTCGGACATACCAGCTATTCTGGAATTAAAGCCGATTCTACAAGTCTTCGCCCAACCCATACCCTGGATTTGAGGCATCCTGTTTCAGGCTGCTTGATGTTTTTAATCTTAAGGCAAGCCTGTAGGGTCTGACCCCTGTTGTTGTATCTACCAATTTCCTGCCAATATCAAGGCGCGTTGAGGCCAAAGGTATTTATCTTTATGCGACACGATCCATCCCCTACTCAGCTGCCAGCTCCCTGTATTATCGATACGGGCATTGTTGTTAACAAGTTGGACATGCATAGACTGCTAGCAGATTTGCACCAGGTCCGTTATCTCCACATCCAGGACGAACGCTTGCAAAGTCAGGGAGAAGGATACGTGCTGGAAGTCTTTGCCGATCCAAATCGCGCTACGTTAGTTGCTAACCGCGCAATTTATTTGAATCTCTATAGTTTCGATTATCTGGAATTAAAACAATCCCCAGAGAGCGAGTGCTATTTCGATCTAGTTCAAGATAGTCGCCGCTTGCGCTTGATTCCGATCTCAAATTCCCTGCAAGAGCGATGCACTGCCAAATTTAATGCCGCCGCCCTAGATGCAGTCGTCGATCAAGTCCTCTCCGGTAAGTGGGATCTGCAAATTGACGAAGATGATGAGCCTTTTTAATCTAGTGCAGGTGTGCAGGGTAGCACAGGCGTCTCGCCTGTGTGAGCGGGTGAGAATTACTTTTGCCCGATGCCCTATTTTGCCAAATATAGCAACCGCACTGGCATAATGAACGTTCTTAGAGCCTGAAATCCAAGATTGCTAGACCCTTCAACCCCATTGCCCCTAGCCCCTAGCTATATCAGCCGGTTTGAATTAATTTTGAGCTACAAATTTTCTTTTCAATGTCAGGCTCGCTGTAGCCATACTAAAGCGCGTGTAGGTGTTTTTACTACGCCACATGGAATTGTAGAAACACCGCGCTTTATGCCCGTCGGAACCCTAGCCACCGTCAAAACTGTAACTCCGGCGCAATTACGGGACACGGGGGCGCAGATGGTTTTAGCGAATACCTATCACCTCCACCTCCGACCAGGAGAAAATATTGTAGCCAGTGGTGGTGGTCTCCACAAGTTTATGGGATGGAACGGTCCGATGCTCACCGATTCGGGCGGATTTCAGGTTTTTAGCTTAAGTGGAATACGTAAAATTACTGAAGAGGGAGCAAGATTTCGATCGCCGTATGACGGGCGCGTCATTGAATTAACGCCAGAGCGATCGATTCAGATTCAAAATGCGCTGGGGGCAGATGTAATTATGGCGTTTGACGAATGTCCGCCTTACCCCGCGAGTCGAGAAGAGGTGGAAGCGGCAACTGGGCGGACTTACCGCTGGTTAGAGCGATGTATCAAGGCACACGGGCGTGCCGATCAGGCATTGTTTGGAATTGTGCAAGGCGGGGTTTATCCTTCTTTGAGGCAAGAAGCCGCAAAAGCTTTGGTAGACTTGGATTTACCGGGATATGCGATTGGCGGCGTCAGTGTGGGAGAACCGGCAGCACTGATCGAAAAGATTGTAAAAGTTACTACACCGATTTTGCCATTCGAGAAGCCGCGCTATTTGATGGGGGTGGGGACATATCGCGAAATGACGCAAGCGATCGCCGCTGGTGTGGATCTATTCGATTGCGTGATACCCACCAGGTGGGCGAGACACGGGACGGCGATGGTAAGCGGGGAACGCTGGAACCTGAAAAACGCCCAATTTAAGGAAGATTTTACACCGCTGGATGAGAGTTGTCCTTGTTATACTTGCCAGAACTTTAGCCGTGCTTATTTGTGCCACTTGGTGAAGTCGCGGGAAATTTTGGCATACACGTTACTATCGATACACAACATTACCGAACTGATCCGTTTTACGCAGCGGATCAGGGAGGCGATAGCGAGCGATCGCTTTGCAGAAGAATTTGCTGATTGGCTTGCGCCTGAACCCGATTCATAAGGCGCATAGCATGTTAAGATATACGACAATTATGAAAAAAGCTGTGTTGGAGAGGAAACATAATTCATGGAAGCAGCGCTGTTGTTGGCAAAACTGCCTGAAGCTTACTCAATTTTCGACCCCCTGGTAGATGTTCTACCTGTGATTCCCGTGTTTTTCTTGCTGTTAGCCTTCGTATGGCAAGCAGCTGTTGGTTTCAGATAAACCGATAAAAGGATTATCTAAAAGAAAAATAGGTGGCTACTCTGGAGACGGGGTAGCTGCTTTTTTTGACCTCTCCCCCTACCCCTCTCCTGCAAGGAGAGGGGAGTAACCTCTTGACCTCTCCCCCTACCCCTCTCCTGCAAGGAGAGGGGAGTAACCTCTTGACCTCTCCCCCTACCCCTCTCCTGCAAGGAGAGGGGAGTAACCTCTATTTGTAGGGTGGGTTAGCCCGCAGAGTACGGCACCAGTTGACGATATTTAGTATCTATGAGTTCTTGGGCGTAAAGCGGCAAAATTGGCTCGTAGTAAGCGCTTTAGCGAAGACAGCGCCGCGTCAGGGAATCGCGCATCGTATGTGCAGTTACAGTAAGAGCAGCCTAACATGGTGAATATCTGACCTAAGATTGTATAACCCTGTATGCTTACCAATAACCAAATCGTCAGTTCATCCCCAGAAGTTATGGGGGGTACGCCAGTTTTTACAGGAACTAGAGTCCCCGTTCAAACGCTCTTGGATTATCTGAAAGCGGGAGAATCTATTGATGAATTTTTGGATGGATTTCCGACTGTAACAAGAGAGCAGGTGATTAGTTTGCTAGAAATAATGGAAACGCAAATTACGAATATGGTTGCATAGCATGAAACTGCTACTTGATGAGTGTATCGACCGCAAACTAGCGAGGGAACTGACAACTTATGAGGTAAAGACAGTTCCGCAAATGGGATGGGCAGGAATTAAGAATGGTCAACTTCTTACCCTCGCCGAAGCCGAGTTCGATGTTTTTATTACAGTAGACCGCAATTTGTCATTCCAGCAAAACCTACCAACATTTAACATTGCTGTTCTCGTACTACAGGCATCATCAAACCGATTAGCCGATCTCAAACCCCTCGTCCCTAATATTCTGTCTATTTTGCCCACAGCAGAAAAAGGTAAAGCTACAGTTGTGAGCATTTAATTGAGAATTGGCGATCGCCTGTGGATACAATAATTGATATAAGGAGAAATTGAACCATGCAACTAGAAGATTACTTTAACTTTCTCGCACCTAATGACATTCGTCTCAAAGGTTCGCGCATCGGCATTGAAACTATTTTGTACGAGTATATCTATCGCGCCAGGACTCCAGAGGAAATCGCCAATATTTATACATCCCTAAGTCTCGAACAAGTTTATGCCACAATTCTTTATTACTTGCACAACAAAGAAGAAGTTAGCAAATATATTGCTGACTGGCTAGAGTGGGGACACAAAATGCGGGAGGAACAAAAACGCAATCCGCCGCCAGTTGTGCAAAGATTGATGAAAATTAAGGCAGCAAAAGCAGAGATGAGAAAGGCAAGCAATGCTTAAATATCTCATTGATGAAAATGTCAATCCAGTTTATAAGCTGCTACGCATTTAAATCCAATAAAGAGGCGGGCAAGATGCCCACCCCACAAGAAGAAGGGAAAATTTGACTCTCAAATTAGGTGCGTAGCAGCTTACCCATCAACTGCGACGACGCGAACCGGATTTAGTAGTTCGTGCAGTAGGAGAACCTGGCTGTCCTGCAAAAGGCACGTTAGACCCGGAAATATTGATTTGGTGTGAAGAATATAACTTTGTGCTAGTGACAAATAATCGCACTTCAATGCCCGTCCACTTAATCGAACATATTACCCAAAATCGTCATGTGCCAGGGATTTTGATTCTCAATCCGGATATGAGTATTGGCGAGACTCTTGAAGAGTTGATTTTGATTGCGGGTGGTTCTTTTGATGAGGAATATCAAGACCAAATTGTTCACTTGCCCATTCCTCAATAAGGATGCGATCGCGCGGGGGGCGGGTTTATCAATACAATTCGCTTTTGATCAAAGGAAACTTGTAAAACCCGCCCCAAAAACACCATTAACTGTATGAGTAGAGACGTTACATGTAACGTCTCTACTACAGGACTGGATATAAGGATGCGATCGCACCGTTCTTAGTAGGCGCTTCAGCGCCGTCAGCAGTTTCACCATACTACGCAGTTGAATTGTAGAAAAACTCTATTTAGCAGCGCTGTCGTCAATATTTATGTCTTGTATTGACACTTCTGAAAGTTTTGATGTTGGTATTCTCAGGTTAATCAGAAATACTATTTGATTATTATCAATAGTTATATTAGTTATATTAACTACACTATTTCCAGGTAGCAAACTATTAACTGGCACTTGAGCATTTGACTGAGTTTTATATCCTGCATCCTCAAGCCATTCAGTAATATTTCTCCAATTACCTATCTTTTCATTACATTTATCCAGCAGACTTTTAACATACCTGTAAATAGTGGCACATAGATCGGTTTCAACTCCCTTAACATCCTTGCCAAGCTTTTCCGCTATTTCAGCCGGACTATAACCGCAAAGCAACCCCCGCAGGTGCAGCTTCTCCACGGGTGTCAAACGCTTCCCCTTAGCAGATGCCAAATCTGCGTACAGCGTTTCCAAGTCCCAGTGGTTCGCCGCTTGGGTAAACTGCTCATTAGCCGATGCCATAGCTGGAAGTAGCGGAAATTACTTACGTAATCCTAGCATACTTCCTGATATTTATCAGGAGACGGCTAGTTATAGCTTGTTTATTCTAGGTAAAGAATAACTGAGAGCAGGTAAGTTTAAGGGTGCTGTAAGTGGAACGGAGGCGGCAATATAGGCAAAAAGCCACTCCAAGACGGAAAAGCCTCGGTTTTGCGACTATTTCTCGGAAAGTCTGGTTTTGACAACGGTTGTGAAAAATTAAATTATGACTTTAAGTACATTCTTGCAAGGAGATGATAAGACTTCTATAGAAAAGGCAGAAGTCCTATACATTACCAAAAAAACAGTCAGGTTTGGTGATGATGTTTATCAATTTCGCAATGTTACTGGATTTGGTATAGGTGAAGTACAGACTAAAAAAATTCCGTATTTATTTATTTTTGTCTTGTTTGTATTGGGAGCTATTGTTGGCAATTTTGCTCAAGAATGGGGAGGGATACTAATTATGATTTCAATTGCAGCCTTGATATATAATATTGCTCAACCCAAAATGTACGGACTAAAATTATATCTGAACTCTGGAGATGGAAAAATATTTATAACTAGCGATACAGCTTGGTTAAAGAAGGCAGTTATGAAACTATATGATTTTACAGAAAATGCTCAAGACGGCAGTTCCATGACTATCCAAATTGGCGGAAGTATTACAGGAAATATCATACAAGGGGGTAAAGTTGGTGGGGATGTATCAAGTAAACATTAATAATTATAAAGTGATATGAAGCTCAATTCAGGTGTCATTTTGGAGAATTGTGGTATGGCAAATAACTCAATCAGCATTGGCGGAGATTTTGAAGGAAATCTGATACAGGATAGTACTGTGAAAGGTAACGTATCAGCTGCTATCAACAAAATACCTCCATCTACTGACCCTGAGAAACCAGGAATAAAAGAGCTTCTGGAAAAGCTAAAAACAGCTATTGAAACTGAACCTGGTTTGGATGAAAAGAACAAAATAAAAGCCTTGAAGCAAGTAGGAGAACTCGAAAAAGCGGCTCAAAATTCCAATGAAGGAGAAGTGCAGGGGAAGGCAGATAATGCTATTACGATGTTGAAAGGAATCTTTTCTGGATTACAAACTGGGGCAACTTTGCTAGAAGCTTGGAATAATATACTTCCCTTGTTATCCAAGCTATTCGGTATCTGATAGTTTAGAGAAACCCGTAAATGCGATCGCTCCCCCATCACCCTATCAAATTGAGGAGCGATATGCCGACCGCACGCTGCGCGTGAAGCGAAGCTACCCTTGCAGCGAATCGCACTAGAGTTTACTCAGTGAAAGTTCATTACGAATCGACTCGGTAATTGCGTCTATCAAGACTAAGCGCTCCTTAATTAATAATTGTAAAACTGGCTGCATTAACTCTGGCAAAGATAACCCTTCTAAGTTTGTTAATGAACTATCTTTCGTTTGAGGGGAAACACCTTGTTCCAAACTTTTTGCTAAGTCTGTCCTCAGTGCTGCCAAAAACATAGAGTCATTGCCGAGATCGGATGCCTCATCCTCATCTATATCTTCTATGTTATTGAGACGTTCTTGATAGGTTTCCATCAAACGATCGATGGCTTCAATGATAAACTGTATGTCTTTAAATGATAAATTCATTTGACTCTCCTCAGATGCGATCGCTGGTAGGTAAACAATCCTATCATTCAATTAAAAATGCCAAATCTGTTAACTTACTTTATAAAAAGATGCACGTATTAATCGAAGTGCTGCGTATTCATCCATCAGCATAGTTTTACTCGGTTTCCATAACCAGTGGTTATCGCGGTCGTTAAGCAATTATAATTCCTGTGGGATGTCAGTACCAGGGTCTAATTTCCACCAGTTTTTCCCAGATCCTTGGGTGGCAAATGTAGAAACCCCTCCTGGTGATTTGCCATCGGCTAAAGTAGTCATCACCCAAACTTGCTCGTTCTCATTATAAGTGGCAATATCCTTATTAGGTCTAACATTGTCCATTCTGGGAGAATTAGCATTGCCTTGTCGATAGAGAGCAATTGGTGTTTTCGCGATTTAGTCAGGGTTAAACTTCAACTCGATCGTAACTTTCAACTTTAGTTATTTAGGGTTGGTTGATTTAGATGCGATCGCACTCTTCCATCCCCCCAAATTCCATCATAACCAGCGCATCGGCTACAATAGGAATACTAGCCAGATTTGCTCGCAATATGAACAGTATTGAGTGCAATTACAGGCGAAAACCCCATAAAACCCGAACAACGCGGAAGAGTCAAACAGATGGCCCAGGCGTGGCTAGAATAAGGTAAAAATCAGAGTTGTAGGGGCACGGCATCAATAAGCTTTGCTCTTAACGATAAGGTTTTCTCCCGCCGTGCCCCTACCAGGATCGTTGACAATAAGCCTCCGAAGACTGGCTGAAATTAAGCAATACTCCAATCTTCAAACACCAAACCGGGAACTCGTTCAAAATCCCGTCGATTTCGCGTTACCAGAATACCGTTTCTAGAGATTACAGTAGCAGCAATGCGTAAATCTTGGGTACCAATACGAACTCGTTGCCGAACTAATTCAGCGTAACAATCATAAGCATCTTGGTCAAAATCAAGCACATTCACAGTTTTGAAGTAATTTAGAGCCGCTGCTAATTTTGCATAAGCTGAAATCAGTGCATCTCCAGAATTTGCCCTCCTAATACGATTCAGCCGTCCATAGACTTGTTCTTCAAACGTGATAATTGTGACAGCAATTTCTTCAGGATTGGTTGCATTAACACGCTGCCTTACAACTGGATGATCGTTTTGAAAAAGCGAGACACAATCTGTATCAAGTATCCACAAACTCACTTAGCTTGTTCCTCTGCATCAAGTTGTTGATAATACGCTTCCATCTCGGCATCGAGTTCGCGACGATAGGCTTCAATATCTGCTTGCACCGCCTCGAAGTCTGGATCGTCTTTGAACATACCAGCAAATTTCATCCAAGGATGCTCGGCTTTAGAAGGTAAATCGATTTTATCAGTAATAACTTCTACTTTTTCCAAACGTGCTGTTAAAAGCTGGTTGATACTTTTTAATACAGTTTCTTTCGTCTCCCCAGTTGCTTGAATTTCTGGTAATCCCCACACCGTCGCTTGATAATTTCCTTCTGTTTCTTCAACTATTACGGTGTAAGTTAATTTTGAGAGGGGGATTTCTTGCGAGACTACTTCAGCTTTTTCTAGACGCGCTTTTAGATGATGGCGGAGATTGGCGATCGCACTCTCTTTCGTCTCCCCAGTCCCTTGACAATCTGTTAATCCCCACACCGTTGCTTTATAACTTCCCTCTGTTTCCTTTTCAACCAATATAGAGTAAGTTAATTGGGTCAATGGTTGGCCTAAAGTCGTTACTAAAGTAGCGTTCATAATCTGTCTTAGCCTCGGTTTTTATTGATTATAACTTACAAATTTTTGAGCCTGTTTGGGACGCGATCGCCGAGCGATTTTATAATTAAATCGCTCGGCGATATGCCATTGGCACGCGCTTCGCGTGAAGCGAAGCTACCCTTGCAGCGAATCGCATCCAGATAAAATAAGAGCAAATCGCTGCTTACAACTGTTCTGGGTTAATCCCTCTTTGCCGTAATTGTTCGAGTAAAGCTTGATACCGTTGCTGTTCTTGTTCTAGTTGCGCGATCGCTTCTTCTGCTCGTTGTCGTTCTTCTTCTGCTCGTTGTCGTTCTTCTTCTGCTTCAGCTAAAGCTATTTCCTTAGCAATACGTTCTTGTTCTCGCAATCGATCCAACTCTACAAAAGTGAGAAAACGCTGACCATCTGGATGATAAATTTCCAGCGTATTTTCTGTCAGTTCAAAACGAATTCCTAACCGAGGACTTACCCACCCATTCATATTCTCAATCCGCTCTAACCAATCTCCGGAACGGATTAATCCAGCTATCTCTATACCATCTGGATCGTAGATGTAGTATTCTTCCACACCATAGCGTTGATAAAACAGCAGTTTATCTGCCATTTTTCCGGCACGATTTCCTGGAGATAACACTTCAAACACAACTTGGGGAGGAATATTATCTTCTTCCCATTGTTTGTAAGAACCCCGCCTTCCTTTTGGTCTACCAAAGGCAACCATAGCATCAGGAGCTTGACGAATTTTATTGTTGCCCCGAACGGGATACCAAAGCAAATCGCCAGCGACAAAAACATCAGCCACATCAGCAAATAAAATCTCTAAGTTTTCCTTGATAACTACAATCCATTTAAACTGTTCGGTGTTATCTGCCATTGGTTGTCCATCGCTGTCGGGGTAGATAATTTCTGGGCTGGTTTCAGAGGAGAGTTGTTGTACCATATTTTTTGCTAGGTGTAACTCCTAGTTGTAGGATAGCTTGCAAGTAATTGAAATGGCGATCGCTCACCCCCCAGAAACCCGGTTTTTTAGAAAAACCGGGTTTCTTTCATGGCTAAAATTTACTTTTTAGCAGCCACAAATGATGGATTAGACAAAGATTCTGGCATTTCAGCTAACAAATCTCCTTCTAAAATAGAACCATCGGGTGCTTATAAAACAAACCCAGCATCGCGAATCATTTCTAAGTCCATTTTGGCAGCTTGTCCGGCTGTGGTCAGATAATCGCCAATAAAGATAGAATTGGCTGGATAAAGTCCAAGGGGTTGGAGCGATCGCAGATGCACTTCCCTTCCCCCCGCTATCCGGATTTCTTGAGATGGCAGTATAAACCGGAATAAACAAAGAATCCGCAAGCATTGACGCGGATTTAGTTTTTCCAACGCTTCAAATGGCGTACCGGGAATCGGAATTAAAAAGTTAATCGGCACGCTGGTGACTTCTAATTTGCGTAACGATAAGGCTAAATCAATTACATCATCGTCGGATTCGCCCATGCCGAGAATTCCGCCAGAACAGGTGGTGATTCCGGCAGCTTTTACATTTTGGACTGTTTGAGTGCGATCGCTAAAATTATGCGTGGTACAAATTTCCCCATGATAATCTTCGGAAGTATTCAGGTTGTGATTAACCCGATCGACTCCTGCTGCTGCTAATCTTTGCGTTTGTTCTTCACTCAATAAACCCAAACAAGCGCAAATTTTTAGGTCGTAATTGGCTTTAATTTCTTGTACCGCTTCTAAAACCCTGCCAAAAACCTTCTCTCCCGGCGATCGCCCGGAAATAACCATGCAGAATGTGCCTGCTTTTAATTGTGCAGCACGTCCGGCGGCTTCCAGAATAGTTTCTTTTGCTAGCAGCGGGTATTTCTCAATCTCTGCTGTCGAAATTTTAGACTGAGAGCAGTAATGACAATCTTCCGGACACAAACCGCTCTGTGCGTTGAGTAAAAAGTGTAACCGGACTTTATTTCCCCAATAATGACGGCGCACTCGGTACGCCGCCGCTAATTGCTCCAAAATTACTTCATCAGGGGCGCGAAGGACTGCAAGTGCTTCATCGCGAGTAATTAACTTGCCAGCGAGGGAACATTCGGCTAGTTTATTCCAATTGGGAAGATGGGTCATGGTTATTGAAACTAATTTTGTTGCGGACAATTGGGTAGAATTTATATCTTGCATCCAAAGTGTGTGGGGCGGGCAAGATGCCCACCCCACAAAGCTAAAAAAATTATTGTGGGGTAGGCATCTTGCCTGCTGCCTCCCCACCCCACAAAGCTAAAACAATTCTTGTGGGGTAGGCGTCCCGCCTGCCCCTCAATAGATCCTTAAGCCGCAGTCCTTGCGCCGATCGCCTTTTGGTAAGCCGGACGCTCGGTCATGCGCTTAATATAATCCAAAACAGCCGGATAAGCGCTCAAATCCAACTTCAGCATCATCGGGATGTAAGCTAAAATCGACCCAACCGCCACATCGGCGACGCTGAATTCTTCGCCCAGCAGGAATGGTTGCTTTTCAAAGATTTCATTCAACGGAGTCAGCAGGCGGGGTGTTTCGCGATCGCGACTCGCTTCCACAAAAATCCCCGGTCCTAATGTCGCATTCCCAAACAGCACCCATTGGGCAATTTCGGCTTGCTTCTCTAACGAGTCCGATATTTTACCATACTTTTGCGCCAAATACAACAAAATGGCTCCGGATTCCCAAAGTTTAAAATCCCCATCGACAATAGCGGGGACTTTCCCCATCGGGTTAATTGCGAGAAATTCGGGTTGCCGATGTTCCCCATTTTGCATGTCCAACAGAACAAACTCGTAGGGAACGCCGATTTCTTCTAGATACCACTGCACAATTGAAGCCCGACTGCGGGCACCGCCGTAAAGTTTTAGCATGTTTAACTTGGGTAATTGGTAATTGGTAATTGGTAATTGGGCAGAGGGGCAAAAGGGGTAGGGGGGCAGGGGGGCAGAGAGTCAGAGGGGCAAAAGCGGATTTTGAATCTATATTCTCCCCATCTCCCCATCTCCCCATCTCCCCATCTCCCCATCTCCCCATCTCCCCATCTCCCCATCTCCCCCCTGCTCACCTGCCTATAATACTTTGTGGGTGTACTCGTGCTGTTTGACGTTGTCCTCAGTGCGGACGATGCGCTGCGAGTTTAGCACCCGCTTGCGGTCTACCGAGTAGTTGAAGTCATTTTTTATGCTTCCTGGGGGAATAATATTTTTGGCAGCGGGTTTGCGCTTGTAGGTGCGGACAGTGGCGATCGCTCGTTCCACAAACTCCGCCCCAAACTGCGCCGCAGCGGGAAACTCTGCTGGAACAAGCAGTCTATCGTCCGCTAAAACCGCTCCCAAGGTTGTCCCCACAGCCATCTGATAGGAAGTTGGGATTCCCTTAACAATTGCTTCCAAAGCTGCTGAGGGAATCGGTTCTACAATGGGAACCTGATGTACTTCGCCGTCTTCTTTAATAAAACAGGTCGCCAAACCAACAACCAGGTAGTCATCTGCGGATACATCTGGGGCATTGGTATAGGATGTTGCCGTTGTCATGGGAATCTTTTTAAGTGTTTAACGGATGGATACAGATAGTGTCTATCCGTTGGATTTTACCTCTGTTTTGGGTGCATCATCGATGGTTTAATACAGCCAACAACGTTTGCATTTGCTAGGAAAGATTACCTATTGACCAGAAAATTTGGCTTTGTTTCCGAAATCTCGAACTACGGGACTGTAGTTTGTATTGGGTTGAACAAAACCGATTGCGATCGCTTGCATCATCTGTCTTTTAACAGATTCTCTGCCAAACAGAGGTTTCTACCCCAAGACACATCAGCAAGTGACACATTGGCAGAGCAATAAAGCTCTGAAAATTCATAAATTAATGTAACAAACCACCGCAAAAAAAAGGATCGCATGAACGCTCGCTTTTCTCTCAACAATCAAGACAGTGGGATACACCAGGGTCGCTTGACTGTTCCTCTAGCAGCAGCGGCGTCTCATTATAGCCAGCGGGAGCTTAAAGATTGTCAATGCTTTCATCCTGAAACATTTATTTCGGCATCTAACCAAAGAGAGATTTCATCACAGACTCGATTAGAAAAAGACAACCGCTTGCGTCAGGTTGCCCTTGAGAAAGCACAACAAGGGGAATATAGCAAGACAATTGAGATTCTAACTCAGTTGATCGATCGCAATGCAGGGAATGCAAACGACTACAACAATCGCGGTTTAGCATATTTCCAGAGCGGTCAACTCGAATTGGCGATCGCTGATTATAACCAAGCTATCCAACTCAATCCCCATCTGGCGGGTGCTTATAACAATAGGGCGAATTACTATGCTTCCCAAGGAAGGTTAGAAGAAGCGATCGCCGACTACGACAAAACCATTGACCTCAATCCCGTCCATGTCCGCGCCTGGATCAACCAAGGAATTACATTTCGCGACATGGGAGAATACGAACAGGCAATTGATAATTTTGAGTTTGCCCTGCGCTTGGGGTGGCTAAAAGGTCACGTCTATGCCGAACGCGGTCGGACTTACCACCTGCTGGGGGATTGGAACTGCGCGATCGCCGATTACCAACGCGCCCTAGAACACTTATCTCAATCGAACCCATCAAGCGCTAGCGCAGCAACACGCCTGCGCCAGCAAGTAGAAAATTGGTTGAACGAGCTACTGAGTCCGTTTCAATCTTGAGGTCCGGTGAGATTATCTTCGGCATCTCGATTCTTTTCCATCAAAATAATCTGACGCCGCTCCGGATCGACGCGGTGGCTATTGTCTTGCATCACACTTTTCGATTGTTGCGGATCGAACGCGCGTTTGAATTCGTTTTGCAAGCCATTTACACGCGCTTGCGTTTGCTTGACTTCCTCGCGAATTTCCCGCAACTTGGTTTGAGTAGAGAAGTGATAAGGCAACAATTGCACTAGAGCAGCCACAGCAGCGATAGAGAGGGTGACGTTGACCGCTAACTTGGCAAATGTTTCTAGAGCGATCGCCCTATAAGACTGACTGCGCCGCTGGTTTTGAACTCGGCGAGTACGGCGGCGAGGTTCTGGTGCTGGGAGGGGGCGTCTTGACGATTGAGTTGCGTTCATTGTCCGGTAGTCGTAAAGTACAACCTTTGGGGTAAATGCCCAATAATAGCCACTTACGCGCTTTGCTTTGGCTTGGGATTGTGACGAAACATTGCGCGAACGAACTACACTCTCCCCGCCGCAAGCAAGCTAGCAGCGTCAACATCCTAACAGTTGAACGGTACTTCTGCCAGATAGTACATCCCCACACAGAACGCTCTCCCACGCTGCACAGAGAGAGGGAGAGGGATAGGGAGAGACAAGGGAGACAAGGAAGACAAGGGGACAAGGGGATGTTCCTTCTCGACCCGTCTCCCCCTCTCCCATTCGACCCGTCTCCCCCCATGCCCTCAAGAGGGGTTATTTATAAAGTTCGGTTGACAAGCGGAAGGCGAGGATAGCGGGAATCAAGGCTACAACCAGCGCCACGTAAACTTGGGTATCGCTTATAGACATAGTGGGATAACTCCTGATTAATGGGTTAATCGTTCACCAATTTCAACCAAATAGGCGCTCATGTGGAATATTTTGTTACAACTTGCAACAATAGTAGGGCGATCCCCACTCGCTTAGGTAGGATCTTTGGGATTAAGCTTAGGTAAAATAGCTGGGTCTGCCCAAATTGAAACCCCGCTGGTGGCTGTTGATTTACAACTCTGGTAAGAAAAATCGTTAATGCTCGACCAAATACTAAACTCTCCATTTAATCAAGGACTTGAGGCGCTGCTGCTGTTGCCGGTTCTGATTGCTTTAGAAGCGGTACTATCGGCGGATAACGCGATCGCTCTCGCTGCAATCGCCCAAGGACTAGAAGACAAGAAACTTGAACGTCAGGCACTCAACCTCGGCTTGTTAGTCGCCTATGTGCTGCGAATGCTGCTAATTTTAACCGCCACCTGGGTGACTAAATACTGGCAGTTCGAGGTATTGGGTGCGGCTTACCTGCTGTGGCTCGTGTTCCAGTATTTTACGTCCGATGAGGACAAAGAACACCACCACCACGGCCCTCGCTTTACCAACCTCTGGCAAGCCATCCCCACGATCGCGCTTACCGATTTAGCATTTTCCCTCGATAGCGTCACGACTGCGATCGCTGTTTCCAAACAAACTTGGCTGGTACTTTTGGGAGGCACTATCGGCGTGATTACCCTGCGGTTTATGGCAGGTTTATTCATCCGCTGGTTGGGTGAGTACGTTCATCTCGAAGATGCTGGATATTGTACCGTAGCCCTGGTGGGCGTGCGATTGATGGTGCGAGCCATTAACCCAGATTTAGTGCCGCCAGAGTGGTTAATGGTGAGTGCGATCGCTTTACTATTCCTCTGGGGCTTCTCCAAACGCACCGCCCCCGATACCGCAACCGAAGTCGAAGTACAAGAAGTACAAATTGATACCCGCGAGCAAGTGGAAAAACGGTAAGCCCAAATCCGACACCCTTAAGGGTGTCGCTATACAAACTAAGGCTGCCAGAGCAGCCTGTAAAAATTTTAGCCCGCGCAGGCGTCTCGCATATTTGCTTAAAAACCCGGTTTCTCAAACAATACCTGCGCCAAAATCCCACCCTCTTGGGTGGGATTTTGGGTCAAAAGCTTCTGTAGATGGCTGGTGCAAAATAGTTTGACCGCTGAGGCGGGATGGAAATGAGCTGCTGGTGTGGGTGTTTAAAATTGTTTCAATCCTGGCACAAAAAGCGAAATCCCAGCGGCAAAACAATTATCTTGGCGGCAATGCTGCCATCCGACTCACTCGGTGCGATCGCTTGCTTGTAACTAGCAACTTGAGCTAATTATTATTCACCCCACTGATCGGGTAAACCTGTGGGAAGTAGCATCAATGACGGGGTAGGGTCACGGCATCAATAAGTTTCGTCGCTAACCCGAAATTATTTAATGCCGTGCCCCTACAATCTTGGTCGGTGTTATGGCGATCGCACCTGACCCATCTCCCCAAAAGCTTACGCACCTTACCGCCATTCAAGAAACAGGCGATCGCTCACGCTAGAAACCCGGTTTCTGGCCTCTTTTTACGTAAGTTCTGCTGTACTCTGCTTGGGGAAACTCTGGTAGAGCAAGTTGCGACGATGAGTAACACAATCCCCGTGTATGCGCTCAAGGGGAAGTGGCAATTGAATTGCCTACTCCCCTTTTACTCAGCTAATTCCTATCACCTCACTTAAGCTAGAATTGCCAAGTGTGTGCATCGATTTCCCACTAGCTGAACACATGGCACATTCACAATCCACGGGTCTCAGTGGCAAGGGTGAATTATAAGGGGACGCAGCAGTGGCAGTTAATCCGGTAGTAGCTTGGTCGGGAGCAACTGAGTTAATCGCTGGAGCAGATGTTAATTCCCAACCAGTAGAAGCATTGTAGGTGTAATAGTTACCGGCAACTAAGAATTTCATGGAACCGCTAGATCCGTAGTAGTTTTGAATCGATAGCGAACCATTTGACCCCAAACCTATGTTTAAATTCGTGCCGCTGACTGTAGGTGTTAAGTTAGAGAGGCTTTCGCCAGACAATTCCAAAACATCTGAAGAACTGGTGGATTCAAAGATATCGTTTCCAGTGAAAGTGCCAAAACTATAGCCCAAGAATTGATTGGCAGCACTATTAGCAATGATCCGATCGTTCCCTCCAGAGTTGATCAAGTTTTCAATTACTGTGTTGTAGGCAAGTGTAGTGCCAAAGCTAGAAGTGGTGTATGTGCCTCCCGTAGACCTATCGGTATAGGTTAAGCCGTTGTAAGCTGCTTGTGTTGTGAGAATACCCCCTTGATTCATGTCAAAGTAGTAGCTTGTTGCAGCTGCTAAACCCGAAAAATCTAAAGTGTCGATGCCGCCACTGTCCCACAGAGATTGCTTGATTTGGCTGGTACTACCCTTAAACTCACCGCCGACGGTGTACCCATGAACGGTGCTGAAGGAGTAGGTTGTGTTTGCGGCATTATTACTTTTGGCTCCATAAATGTATTGCAATGCTTGAATGTCATAAGCCATTGGTGTTATTGCCTTAGAGCCATTGAAGTTATACGACATTACCGTATTGGTAGTGTTGTCTTGTGCAGGTGACAAGAATGGTCCTTCCCCAGTCCCTGAACCGTTATAGTTACCTGGGTGTTTGAGTCCTAAAGCATGGAAGGTTTCATGAATCAGCGCCATGTAACCATGATTACCAGGGGTTCCGGAAAAACGGTTCACAGAGTCACTCTCGTAGTTTGGGTTCAAATGTACGTCACCAGAGAGTTTGTCAGTATTCGAGTAGGGATAGTAGGCGTAGGCGTAGCTTGGGCCATCAGAGAACATATAACGGATCACACCATAGTTGGTGGCTGTATCCGCAACTTCAACAAAACGAACGTTAATCAGTGACTCAAGGGATGAAAGAATTGAACGGACATTGCTCTTAATCCCCTCGCTGACAGGAGAAACAATTTCGCTGCCGTAGTAAGAAGTGGCACCTGCGCTGCTGAGGAAGCTATAGCTAATGGTGCCTCCATTGGAACTGGTGTTCCAATATGCGAAATTGGGGTTCGATAAGGCATTGATTAACGAGTTGGATGAAGCAGTGCCGGTTGCAACAATCGGATCGGTAACAGTAGCAGCGTCATTGTCCCCAATATTCACCGTCGCCCCATTGGCGCTGCCGATAGTGTAAGCGGCATTCGTCAATAAAGTGACAATCGCCGTCTCATTACCTTCGACCAAACTGTCATCGATGACGTTAATGGGAAGCGTGACTGAAGTCGCCCCCACTGGAATCACCACGCTACCCGTGAGGCTACTATAGTCGCTGCCATTGGTAGCAGTACCGCCGACACTGTAGTTGACCGTCAGTGCTGTTGCGGTGCTACCAGTGCGGGTGATGGTAAATTGACCGGGATTAGGAGTTTGACCAGTTAAGGTTTCTGCGGCAGATGTGTCTGTGGCGCTGATGGTGATGGTGGGAAGTGCAACATCATTATCTGCGATCGCTACCGTCGCACTGTTGGCAGTCCCTAAAGTGTAGGCACTGTTCGATGCTAAAGTGACGACAGCTGTGCTATACAAAACTTGGCTAAACTTATCTTGTGCTTCACCATTCAACTAGAAGTAATTTCTAGAGGGTCTGCTTCCTGCTTCCACCAAGGGAGTCGGATCCTTCTTGTCCACAGGCGTAAATTCGGATGTAGCCCACCCTATTTTAAGATGAGTAACTGTTTTTTGAAGCTTTTAGCCATTGTTCAACCATTATTTTGCACCAATTTAGCGAATCGTAGTATCCCGTTCGACCTTTTTACAGGCTGGTTAGTTTTGCAGCGGCTGTGGTTTACAAACCAAACAATTTTAAGCCTTGGTTTTCGGCCTTCTCAGAAACATAGCAGAAAATTACAACCGAGTCAACACTATCGCGATAAGTAAAAACTATGAGTAACTTTAGCAAAGTATTTTGCTATTTAGTCAAGCTCTCGTTGCCTTCTACCTGAGTGTCATCGATGACATTAATAGGTAAAGTAACCGAGGTAGCACCCACAGGAATAACGACGCTACCCGTGAGGCTACTATAGTCGCTGCCATTGGTAGCAGTACCGCCGACACTGTAGTTGACCGTTAATGCGGTGGTGGTACTACCAGTGCGGGTAATGGTAAATTGACCGGGATTAGGGGTTTGACTTGTTAAGGTTTCTGCGGCGCTGGCGTCTGTGGCGCTAATAGTGACAGTGGGTGGGGATACCACAGGGTTAGCCGTCAAGCTGAGATTGTAATTAGTATTTACCCCACTGATTGGGTAAACCAGTGCGAAATAAGTACCGGCATTGAGGGTACGGCTAATCGCGTCTGGAGTTGTACCGACGTTTTGGGAACGTTGCAACACATCGTTACCATTGATGATGCCGTTGTTGTTGACATCCTGAATTAACTGCACATCCGCATTGCCACTCAACCCGTTGAGGGTGAGGCTGAAATTGCTGTTGCTGTTGAGGGTGAAGCGGTAGAAGTCGTTGGTGTCTGCTGTACCTACAAAGTCGCTGAAAGTTTGAGTGCCGCTGAGAGTGCCAATGTTGCGGGCACTACCCAGGGTGTTGTCCATTTCTATCCCAATGGCTTTTCCATCTAACGTTATAGTTGCTGTATCATCTTCAGCCTTTAAAGCCAGAAGTTCACCCTCGCTTAACTGCTTGCCTTGAATGGTTGCAGCAAAAATTTCTCCTTCATCTCCCGCTGCATCCAAAACATTGATTTTCGAGTCTATATAATGCCCAATCTCTTCGAGAAGCACGCTGGTAATTGCTCCTGGATTACCAGCATTTTGAGCAATGAATTCCTGGGATAAATAAATCGTGTTGGTCACGCTAGCAAAAGCGCCATTCGCCCCATTCAAGGTGGCAGATGGCAGAATCTCAATCCCTGGCAGGTTACTAAAATTGCCCCCGGTAAATTCTTGAACTAACTCACTAGCTACTTCGGCATTCCAATTATTGCCAAAAGCTAGATTCATCTTGGCGTTGAAATCTGGAGCGGTTGCAAATCCTTTCAGATAACCAGGCGCCGATTGCAGCGCTTTCTCTACAATGTCCTTCGATAAAACCTCGCCAGTTAGCGGCTCTACCGATGATTTATCTGCCGCAGTGTTGCTGTTGTAATTGCCTGAATTTAAAGCTTGATCGCTTTGATATCCTAGCGACAAATGAGATATCAAAAGATTATCATCACCGCTGCATGTGAAATTTTTTATGTCTATTTTTTGACTAAATGCACTATTTTTGATCGGGTAGGTTAGCATTTCAATGCTTGATTCTAAATTCAATCCGGAATTAGTGAAAGACTGCTTGAAAGATGTACCCCAAATGTTATTTGGCTCTGAGCGTAGCGAATCAAACATTGACTTGTCCATAAAATTCTTAATAAATAACATAACCAGGAGTTTGATAATTTTATCAATACAAAATAAAAGATTTTACGAATTATTTAATTTGCGGGGCAATTAAGTATTAATACGGTGAATAAAAATTACGTGTTTATCAGGATAAATTAGCAGCGATGATGATTTTGAAGGGGAGCGATCGCCTGCAACCCCCGTATTCCCCACAAGCAACTTTTCACTCAACTAACCCCAAAGTTGCCTTAATTCCGGTAATAACCGCAATTCCAGAACTAACTATATGAAAAACTATCCGGTACACCGAGAAAGTACGGATAAAATAGACCGATAAATTACGCAAAAACTCAAAAACCGAGTGGCAAGTAGGCGCCCAAGCGCCTACTACGAACGGCCTAAAAGAAACCCGGTTTTTTGAAAAAACCGGGTTTCTGGAGCAAGGCGTGGGTGTGATGAACTACTAAATTGAAAAATGCGGATGGCAAATTGAAAGTTGTTTAATCTGCTGCTTCAATTTGCCATCTGAAATCTCAAATTTGAAATTACAATCTCACTTGCTGCAAATTGCTGCGGGGATTAAAACTACGGGATGAGCGAATTTTTTCATAATATTCTCGCTCGACGGCACTAATTTCTTTCGGTGCCACAATAGTAATTTTCACCATTTGGTCGCCGCGCCCACTTTTAGGATTAGGCCAACCTTTACCGCGCAATCGGAGAGATTGTCCAGAACGAATTCCAGGGGGAACGTTTACCGTCACGTTGCCATCGGGAGTGGGTACTTCTATTTTGGCTCCCAATACCGCTTCATCTGGAGCAATTGGCACTTCGCAAACCAAATTATCTCCCTCAAATTGGAAGAATGGGTGCGGTTGCAGTTCAATATTCAGGTACAAATCCCCCCGTTGTTGGTTGTAGGGACTCACCGCACCTTTGCCTTTGACGCGGATGCGGCTACCTTTCTTCGCGCCAGGGGGAATGCGGACGTTAATCTCTTCTGTACCGAGGTTTAAACGCTTCTGGACGCCGTGAAAAGCTTCCGATAGGGAGAGGGTAAGGGTTGCTTCTCGATCGGCGGTTGAGCCTGCGCTAGCGCTAGTGGTGTTATATCCATCAAAGCCGCTAAAGTTGTCAAAGCCGGTGGAGCGACCTGTAGACGTGCGGTAGGAGTAACTCCGACTCCCAGAGCGTCCAGTTCCAGTTTGAGCGCCGGTGCTGCCCATGCGACCGAGCAATTCGTTGATAAACTCATCGAAATTGGAGTATTGACTGAAGTCGAAGCCGCTAAAATCAACGTTAGTGCCAGCAGCGCCACTACCGGGCCATGTTTGACCGGCTTGTTTCCAATATTGCCCGAATTGGTCGTATTTTTTGCGTTTTTCTGCGTCTGACAGCACTTCGTACGCTTCGTTAATTTCTTTGAAGCGGGTTTCGGCTTCTTTGTTGCCCGGGTTCATGTCGGGGTGGTATTTTCGTGCTAGTCGGCGGTAGGCTTTTTTAATTTCGTCGGCACTAGCAGTTTTGTTCACCCCCAGAACGGCATAATAGTCTTTAAAATCAGTTGCAGCCATCCACCAATCTCCTCTCGATTAAAGATTTTAATTTATTGGTTTTCTCTATTTTGGTGCTTGTTTTTTATAGTTAGTTAGGTTCAATGCTAGAATTAGGACAATACCTAATTAATGGGCATTATTATCTTTAATTGTGCCTTTTAGAATATCAAAGGTGCAAGTTCGGTCGGGTACGGTTCTTTCTCACTTGCGCGAGGGCACTAACCGTACTACACCCACCCGGATAGTAGCGGATCAGACAATCGAGTCCATCTGCCAAAGATGGTGGCTCTTGCCGCAATTGGCGGTGCATCCGCAATATAACATCATCGGGGACAATTCGCCGCCTGCGGCGATTGCGGAAGAGACACAGCCAAACGGGGGTATCTAACCACAAGCCGGTAATATGGGTGAAGCCTGTATCGCGGGCGAGGGCGATTGCTTCTCGCCGATGTTGTAGCACAGCATTCGTAGCATCAAAAATTGCTGACCTTGCAGAGTTTTGGCAAATTGCACCAACTGCTTGGTGCAATTGTCGCTGTAATTCCTGTGCAATTAAAACCCAAGATCCTTGGATTGCTTCATCGCCAAACAGTTGACCACGGATGGCATCGGTAGAAATTAGTAGATGTCCCTGAGAAGCTGCAACGATTTGTTGCGCCAGAGAAGATTTACCGCTTCCAGGAAGTCCGATGAGGAGAACGAGTTTGGGCATAAAAATTTTAGATTTTAGATTTGAGATTTTAGATTTTAAATCTCCAATCTCAAATCTCAAATCTGAAATTAAATGATCGTTCCATCAGGAATTACAGCACCCTTCAACACGACAACAATGCCGTTGCGGATGTAGAATCCTTCACTTTCGCGATTGGCTTCTTCGACGCGGTCTTTATTAATAATTTGCACGTCGCAGCCAATGCAAGCATTTTTGTCGATAATCGCGCGGCGAATCGTCGAGTTGGAGCCGATCCCCACCGGAACTTTATTATCTGGACAGGCGGATCCCCCTTCGGCGTATGATTCGTAGAAATCTGCTCCCATTAGCAGGGAACTATCGATCAAGCTGCCGGATTCGACGAGCGAGCGCACTCCCAAAACCGAATTTTCAATCCGGCATTCTTTCAAGATGCACCCTTCACTAATCAGCGATTCCGTTACCCGGCAATCCAACACTTTCGACGGCGGCAAGTAACGGGATCGAGTATAAATCGGCGCTTGTTCGTCGTAGAAACTAAACGGCGGATGCGGTTGTCGCGTCAGCGCCAAATTGGCTTCGTAGAACGATTCAATGGTTCCGATATCTTCCCAGTAGCTATCAAATAAGTACGCTTGGACGTTATAGTCCTTCGATGCAGCTGGGATAATTTCTTTACCAAAATCAGTGCGTTCTTGCGCTTCTTTCAGCAGGGTTAACAATGCTTCTTTTTTGAAGACATAAATCCCCATTGAAGCAATGTAAGGCATTTTCTCTGCTTCTTCGCGACTCAACCCCAAGGTTGTAGTATCGACCTGCATCTGCTTCAAGGCGTCGCCTTTGGGTTTTTCGCTGAATTGAACCACCCTGCCAGAAGAGTCGATTTTCATCAAGCCAAAATCCGAGGCGCGTTTCTCATCCATCGGCACCACGGAGATGGTAATATCCGCATTGGTGTCGCGGTGGCGCTGCCAAAACTGGCGATAGTCCATCCGGTAGAGGTGATCCCCGGATAAAATCAGGTATTCATCCACATCCCATTCGTGAAACAGCCACATATATTGGCGTACCGCATCTGCCGTCCCCTGAAACCAGTTGGGGTTTTCGGGGGTCTGCTGTGCGGCGAGTACCTCGACAAACCCCTCGGTGAAACCGGAAAAGTTGTAGGTACGGGCAAGGTGGCGATTGAGGGATGCCGAGTTAAATTGCGTCAGAACGTAGATTTTGAAGATCTCTGAGTTAATGCAGTTACTGACGGGGATATCGATCAGGCGATATTTCCCTGCCAGCGGGACTGCTGGTTTTGCGCGTAGCTTGGTGAGGGGGTAAAGGCGAGTACCCGCGCCCCCTCCCAGGATAATAGCCAGAACTTTTTTCACAACAAACCTCTCGAGATGCCGATCGTTCCCAAGTACAGTGTCTGATTGTCGGGGATCGATTGCAAGAGGGGAAATGAAGAAATTGACTAATGATTTGCGGCTGTGCTTTTATATCTAATGGCGGAGTCTAGGGTCTCCCCTGGCGAGTGACGACTCTGGCGCGCGTCGCGCTCTTGACTGGCACAGAGCGAAGATTTTAGTCGTTTTTAGCCAGAATCAAATTGAGTACGTTCAACTCGTTGGAAGTTAGCAGATACTTATCGGTAAAAATCTTCGCTCTTAATTCTTCTAAACTGTAGCTCCTAAACACAACAAACGGGAAATCTTGATATTTGTGACCAATCGGCAAAATATTGCCTACAGGGTACAGAGAGCGAATATAAACTTCCAGAATATTCCGGAAGCTTTCGCCTTCGGGTTCTTCAGGATCCCTGGCAAAATAATCGCTGATGATTTCACCGCTAGTGAATGTAAATAAGGGCAAGGCGTAATAGCGAACCCACTGCTGGCTTTGTTGCTTATATCTCTGGGTTTTTTCGTCGCAATTTCTCAACTTTTTGACTAATTCTATGGCATCTTTAATCGCCGCTTGCCGACTTGGCGGGTAGGTTTTACTGTGGCTGATGATTTGCATTTTCTGCAACAGATCGTCGTTGACAACCCTGCGGATTTGTGCTTGAATTAGCATTTCGTATATTTCTTCTAAATTTTCATCTGCGGGAACTACCAGCAGGCTACCGCTAATATAACTCAGTTGGAGCGCCCCAAAATTTAATAACCCATCTAAACCGTTGTTACCTATCTGTAAAAACTCTTTGGTAAACGATTCGCCCATAGCAAGATAAGAAATTTCCTCGGTTTTCTTATCCTCTGAATTATGCCAAACAAATTTTGAGCTACCCAGCAGTTGTTCTAACCGCTGATATACTTGTTTCAGAAGCGATACGCTTCTATTTCTCTTAGATTCATTCTTCATCTGACTAATCAGGTTAGCCATCTGACTAGAAAAAGTTTCCCCTGCTGCAAAGACGGACTTGCCGCCAATTGGAATCATGATAAAATTGTCTCGACCTATCCGACCATACCCGGAAATCCGGGTCATTATAGAAGTTTTTAAAACCAACAATATATTCACCAAACTCAGAACGCTTTCCTGCAAAGATAGCTGGGGTTCATTTTCATAATAAACCGCTCGATCTCCCTAGTAAAAAACTAGATCTTTTGCTTGATTATCTATCTCATCATTTCCTCGAACTCTATAAATCACCTGAATCAATTACATCAAGTTTTTTTCAATTTTAAATCGAGGGATTTCCACCAAGATATGCTTTGTCTTGGGAAAAGATAACCCCCGACTCCCGGAAGCGGTCATGAAGACAATTTTGACATCGTTTTTATACTGATTTATTAATGACTTTTCTTGTTCGGAAATATTGGCGTGTATTTCCAGGTATTCCTGATATTTCTCAAACTCTCCCCGATGTTTCCTAATCTTTTCAATCAGGTCAGCCAATAGGAGCTTATTGTGAATATAAACTATAATCTGGATCGCATCTGAACGCTGTAAAAGCGTTTCTATATCCTCTAAAATTCCCGATTGTATGGTTTCTACTAATTTGGTATTTTGCTTTAAACGCTCCGCTTCATTAAATTTAGCAGATTCCACAATAACTTTGTAGGTGAGGGATAAACTGCTTGCCGGATAGGAATTAGTATTGATAGCAGTCGCAGACAAACCCTTAAATTTAAATTGCTCTACATAAAGCGGTAAAATAGCCTCAGATGAAGCCAGACGGAAATAAATTTTATTCGGTTCTGGTGAAGGATTGGATAGGTGTTGTGCTATCACATTTTTGTCCACAATTGAAGCATCGGCAACGATAATTTTTGTGTTAAACCCGGATTGCGTATCGGCTAATTTATACTTGGTAAACAACATCTGACTAATGTTATTTAAAAATTCCACCCCGCCATCGTCACGTGTGATTTCATCTATCATGATGAATAAATGTTTGATGCGGCTAGAGATTTCTTTCATTCTGGCGGGGATTACTTTACCTTCTCGTTCGATGTAAGCATTCCTGAAGATTTTTTCAAAATGTTTTGTTTTAATGTATCGCCTGCGTCGGTTTTCTTTAAAGATTGGATGGAAAGGCGACGATGTTATGAGAAACTTGGCGATCGACCAAGGTAAATATAGCTGCGCAAATACTGTTTAAAACGCCTTCTGCGTCCGATATATTGGATTTCATCTTCGCTTATTCGCTTGAGTCTGTCGGGTCTCCAACCGCGTTTTTCGGATAATCTGCTATCGATAAAATGGACGGATTGTTCTGTAAAATTATCCTGACGCTGATTCCATTGATATGCGACTGTGTAGTTGCAAAATTTGCCATTTTATGCGATAAAATACCCATTGGTGTTGATGGCAATTAAGCGGCGATCGCATAACTCTCCCGTCTCTTCGTTTTTGAATTTATAGATAATATCGAGGTAGACTTGTTTTCTCGGAATAACGTAGAAGAATAAAAAACCTTCGTCTATTTTGCTTTTGAGAAATTCCACAATTGCCGGAGTTTTGCCAATCCCAGGATTTCCGGTTAAAAAGATATAATTTGCCTGAGAAACCAATGCCTTTTTAATCAAGTCTGCATCAGCTTGTCTCAAGTTCAAAGTTCCACTTAACCCCAATTGTTGCATTAGTTCAGGGTTGACTTCTGCGACTGAGTACTGTTTTGCCACCATACAGGTGAACTGGGTTGTTAAATTTCAGCTTTAAACCAAAGATAAATTCGATTTCTCCCCGGTTTTCATCTTTCGTTTCTCCTAAGTAACCTTCGATTTTGGGAATAATTGGCAGCATGTCAAACGCTTCGCCACGGGAAAACATATCTCTGTAGTTAACTGATGTTCCAGCGTAGTTTACTAAGTAATCTCCATCGGCTTTTTCGTCATTGTTGATGTACGCATCTATTAATTTGATCCCCCCAAACAAGTCTGCTAAATAAATCGCGGCTTTGGCGTTGGCGTCGCTGGCATTTGTGTTGATGTTGTCTTTGAGGAATTATAAGTAATTTATCTGTGCTTGTTTTTTGAGTTTCCCAAGGATTTCTGTGTCTACAATTCGCCTCAGTAGGTAAAAGTAAGATTTTTTTCTGCTTGTAAGTCATCGAGAATGTAACGCAGATCTTCCCGTTCCTCTTCACTTGCCCCAGCCAACTGAATATCGATATAATTTTCTAAACCCTGGCGCAACTGCGGTTCAAATTCCCTCGGGTTTTTCACAGCGATCGCTAATTTATGACACTTCAATAATTCCCTGCTGTTACCATCGCCACGATGGAAACTTAACCGCTGCTTTTCTTGATATTGCCTAAATGGATAAGTAAAATCTAACTTATTCTCATTGCCTTTAAAAGTTGCTAAATCGACAATTATACTATTGACAAATTCATCGATAGATGCTTGCCATGCTTGGTTCAGTGCTAACTCTAATAACCCCTGCAAGCGCTTTTTTATCTTCTGGATATAACCGGGAAAGCTTTGCTGAAAACCCGGACTAAAATTAACCGCCGCAGCACGAGTGCTGTTAGCAGACGCACCCAGGGGGTTTTCCACCTGTAACCCAGCGACTTGGGTAGCGATCGCGTCAATGTCGATCAGCAATTGTTGGTTATTTTCTCCCAGGCGAAACGGGTTGATCTCTAGAACTTTTGAAATTTTTTCCAGTAAATCACTATAATCTACTAGGACTAGCTCGTTGTTAGCTTGTTCTAAACTGTTGAACAGCGTGGGTTTGGCTGATTTTATTTTTATTCAACCACTAAAGCTAGTTCCAAGGAATCAGAGAATATCCGGAGATCGATATGCCGACCGCACGCTGCGCGAACGCTTTTGCAAGCTAACCCTTCCCGGAATTCTTCTTAGTAGTTTTGCAGATATAATAGCAAACCGGCAGAGATTTTTTCATGTCTCATTTGGGTTCGCTATTCCTGTTTTCCTTGCAACTCTTCCCACAACTCCTGTGTCAAGGTGTTAAGACAAACGATGTAACAAGTTTCTCCCAGGGCATTTTTCCGAATCAAGAACTGATTTTCCTCGTTTTGGAACAAGCTAAAACCCAAACTTGATAAAATTTCAGATCCTATTTGTAACTCCATTTTCAATCTCCTTAGCAAACAAGTTGGATTGTGGCGATCGCACTGCCAATATGAGTTGCACGATCGCTATCAATATCAGTCAACAGGGTTGTTAGTTGCCTTTTTCCTATTAGCTATGAGCGATTAGCCAATTTATCGAGAATCTCTATCAATTTTCCCTGCCTGTCATTAAAAACTAATTTAACCGGGCGTTGTTGCCAGTTTGGCATAAATTTACAAAAACTTACGAAAACGATGGTAAAAGGCGAAATATCAAAGCCTGCTTTTAACTGCTCGACGAATCTCTTCCAAGCGAATTGTTCTGCCTGCTGCCGAACCGGGACAAGTCGTTTGAACGCGATCGCGGTGACCGCAAATCAAGGGTAAATTTTTTACACCAAAGTCTGCGGTTGGAGTCGGTACGGGAGTCACCGGATCCCCGAGTCCATAGCGGCGAAACAGCTTGGCGCACAATGCCACCGCTGACTCAAACTGTGCCTGGGTAATCGGGCGACTGGTATAATTTCCATCAAACGCCATACCTAGCCCATCATTCACCCGATCGTGCGCTCCCCGCTTCAGTTGCGAGCGCGCTTCGTACACCCTACCGCTGGGCATGATGACAAAATGGTAACCAATATCGCTCCAACCCCTTCCGGCTGGCGGCTGCTGCACGTGGAACTGCTGAATTTGGCGCAACCGTTCCACCTCCGCAGATTGACTGGCATTAGTAGGTAAAGTGGGATACTCCGTATGGTGTAAAGTGATGCGCTGAGGTTCTAAGTCTTCCACTGCCGCTGGAGTAATATTGTTAATCCAAGTGCTGCGCGACCAAACTCGAATCGTTTGTCTTTGCACAGATAGTTCAAATTGGGCGCGGTCTGGTTCTGTTCCGATAATTTCAATTAGTCGCTTCCCGGTTTGATTAAATAATACCGGAACCTGCCATTGACCATCTTTGACGCGAGGACGTGCCAGTTCGTACTTTTTGTCTGCTAATAATACCAACTCGGAACCATCCGCGTAGCCAGATGTTTTACCAAATAATATAACAGTTTCTTGAGTTTCGACGACTTTGGGAGTCCTGACAAAACTGAGTGGAACAGGCGGCGGAAGCACTTCAATTGTTAACTCGACACTTTCATCATCAAGTGATAATTTAAGGAGACGATTCCCCGCTTGCTGGAAGGCAAACTCAAACCGCCAAGCGCCATCAGAGTTAACAACACCAGCAGAAGTTGTGAATTGGTTGTCGATTGTGAGGGTGAGGGTTTTGCCTGCATCTTCAAGCGAAGCAGTTCCGGCGATCGCCAACGTCTGTTTAGCCTGAATTGGTTCTTTTGGCGCTTCGGTAATTGTTAGCATTTGTCTATTGTTGAATCGTCCACCGTTTTCCATTTAAAGATAATACTGGCCTTTTTGAAAATGGGTAATACCCCTCACTCACTTTTTTTCTACCGCTTCCACAACGATCTTTTTAAACGAACCGCCAAGACGCCAAGAACGCCAAGAAGAAGAGAGAAAATCAAGGGGTAATCTTTGTGGATTTGGTATTACTCTGCAACAGCGCCCCGACGGATTCTTAAAAAAATGTATAGAATGGCGACGCTTTTCTATCAGAAGTGAGAGCCTGAAAACAGCCAATCGATGTATCTTGGCAATGGAAAGCTAGGAAGTTATTTATGCAGGTTAATACACCAGATTGGGTCAAGCACGCTGTTTTTTATCAAATTTTTCCAGATCGGTTTGCCAGGGGTAAGCAACCTCGCAAGTCGCACTTGCAGCACAGTCGTTGGGAAGATTGGCACGCCGCCCCAACACTTCAAGGTTATAAAGGCGGAGATTTATGGGGAGTGCTGGAAAATCTGGATTACTTGCAGGATTTAGGCATTAACGCGATTTACTTCACTCCCATTTTTCAATCTGCTAGCAATCACCGCTATCATACCCACGATTACTATCAGGTTGACCCGATGTTGGGGAAAAATGGCGCATTTCGGGAACTGCTAGTAGCGGCACACGAACGCAATATCAAAATCGTCCTGGATGGAGTATTTAACCATAGCAGTCGCGGCTTTTTCTTTTTCCACGACGTGTTGGAAAATGGCCCCAATTCCCCTTGGGTAGATTGGTTCAAAATTCAAGGTTGGCCTTTATCTGCTTACAATGGTGAATATCCTGCTAATTATTCAGGTTGGGCGGGATTGCGGGCATTACCGGAATTTAACCACGACAATCCAGAAGTGCGAGAATATATTATGGAAATCGCCGAATATTGGATGCATTTCGGCATCGATGGTTGGCGATTAGATGTGCCGAATGAAATTAAAGCCCCTGGGTTTTGGCAGGAATTTCGCGATCGCGTCAAAGCGATCAACCCGGATGCATATATTGTGGGGGAAATCTGGGAAGATGCCAGTCAGTGGTTGGATGGGACTCAGTTTGACGGGGTGATGAACTACCTGTTTGCTGCGCCTACGATCGCGTTTACGGCAGGGGATCGCGTAGACATCGAAAAAGTCAAAGGTTCCTCCTACCAGCCTTTCCCGCCCCTCTACGCCAAGGAATACGGCGAAAAAATCAAGCACCTGCTGCAACTTTATCCTTGGGAAATTCAACTAACCCAACTCAATCTATTAGCAAGTCACGATACCGCCCGACTGCTAACTATTGCCGGAGGCGACAAACCCAGCGTTGAACTATCAACGTTATTACTGTTAACATTTCCTGGCGCGCCTAGTATTTACTATGGCGATGAAGTTGGTTTAGCGGGTGGTCGAGATCCAGATTCGCGCCGAGGTTTTCCCTTAGAATCTCACTGGGAATTGGATGTTCTAGAATATCACCGCAAACTGATCGCCTTGAGACACGCACATCCTGCCCTTCGCACTGGTTCTTATGAAATCTTATATGCTGAGGGAACAGTTTACGTTTTCGCTCGCATTTTGGGCAATGAGGAAATAATTGTTGCCGTCAATATTGGCACTGCACCTGCTTTTGTCAGCTTTGAGGTAATGGGTTTAAAATCTAAACCCAGCAAGTTATTGTACGGCAGTGCTGATGTATCTTGGAACAACCAAGGAGAGTCTATCCAACTATCCTTGAATCTTCCCGATCGAAGTGGTTGTATTCTCGGATAATAGTCAAGGATCCTGGTAGGGAACATAAATAAGTTTTGCTCTTAACGAGAAGGTTTTCTCCTGTTCCCTACAACCAACCAATTTTAATCATTTAAATCCAAGCGGATTAGAAACAATTACAAATCCTTGTTATTCCAGGTTTTACTTGAGAATAAAATAACAAAATAGGAGTCAAATAAATGGTACATCAAGAACAAATTACAATCCCGACGAAAGGAAATGGTGATATGCACGATATTACCGAACAAGTGAATAAAATTGTGAAAAAATCTGGTATTTCTGTGGGAATGGTGCATATTTTTAACGTCGGCAGTACCGGGGCGATTGGTGCGATTGAATTTGAACCGGGATTGCAAAAAGATTTACCGGCAATTTTGAATAAATTAATTCCACCGAGTCGGGATTATTTGCACGAACAAACGTGGCACGATGGTAACGGACATTCGCACTTGCAAGCAACTTGGCTGGGGCCTGAGATAACTGTTCCCGTCAGCAATGGTAAATTAATCTTGGGGACGTGGCAGCAAATTTTTCATTTGGAATGCGATGTGAAATACCGTCAGCGGCAGGTGGTGGTGACGGTGTATGGGGAGTGATGGGGATTGGGGATGCGATCGCTTTAACGTTTTGGTGGTTTTGGCGGTCTTTGAGTTGCTGCATTGATATTTCCTCCCTTTCCTTGATTTTGTGATGATGGGTTAAAAGGTGGTGGGGAGTGGTTCGATTGCCGATTATCCTCATCAAGTTGATTCATTATCTGAAATGGAGTTGGCAGTACCAAACGACATTTGTACTCATTAACTGTCTTGTCACCTTCCTTCACAGGCTGACAGAGGTAGTCTTTTTCAACTTCGATATTCCTTTCGATTTCCATATATCGTGTCGTTGTCACAGGTGGGAAAATATCCCATCTCAGCATAGTGAGTAGCATCTTGATACGCGGCACATCTTTTAAATGTAGAGTTTCGCGGTTTCCTGCAATAAGAAAGTCTTGGGGGCAATCTTCGATGCTGATATTATTGACGATGTAGTTTTCAAAGTTTGTCAAAAAGCGTTTTTGTTCGTCGAGAGTAGCAGCGCGATCGCTTGTTACCCACTTTTCTCCATCAAATAGCTGAGTATATCGCTGCTGAGGATCTTTTTTGTAGCGTTCGTTTAGATGCAGTTCATATTTATCTATTGCTACAGCACCCATTCCTAAAGGCTTACCCATACCAAGAGACAAACGATATTTTTCCTTACCATCAAGGTTTATCATCTTGAGTTGTTCGGGATCGTCTCCTGCCAAAGTCAATATCCACAGTAATGCACCCAATTCAACATCACTCAAATTTTCAAATTGAATCGCAAACTCGAAAGAGACACCAGCTTTGATTGGCTTGATTTCGGTGTATTGCGCTTGCTTATCTTCCTCTGCTTCAGTAGCATCTGCTTGAATTCTATCCTTACTAACATTGCCTTTATGCCAGTAAAGTTTATGCCCTCTAATTACCGTTTCTGTAATTGGCTTACCATAGTGTTTGAGTTGGCTTTTTACAGCTTGGGTATCTTCCGGTTGCACTAAATAGTGCTGAAATGTCGTCGGTTTAGGACTAGCTAGAATTTGCGGTGTAATTGTTTCGTCTTTATCGACTAACCAAATCCCATTTTCATCAGACTGATAATTAGCATCAGTGATAAAAACACGCCCAGCACGAGATTGTTCGCGCTTCTCTTTGCAGTTTTCAGTAGCATCTGGTTCTGTTTTATCTTTTTTCCCCCTGACAAAGCCAAAAATTGCATCAGTTAAATCAATTTGTTCAGATTCTCCAACTTGTTTAGGAATAAAATTAACTGCTGAAGCAGCTTGACCGTCATTGTTGGGAGAATAGGGGATACGAAAGTTAGGACTCTGCCCAAATAATGTAACAATTGCTTGTTCATTTTGTGGTTCACAGTAAAAAATAGGTAGACCTTCTTGCAGCACTCCCATCTTTTCATCGAATCGATTTTTAGGATTATTTTTAAATGGCTTTTCCTGACCCTTCTGAAAATTAGTAAGTGCGTCCCGATAATTTCGGATTGCATCAGTGCTAATTTCAAGTCGTGTAGCAGAGCGATCGGCTTCGCCAATGATATAGTGATACTTGCGCCCTTCTTTTTTCCGTAATAGTTTATCTCGTTCTTGTTCGGTAGTTTTTTCTATCATATTTTCTAGCATATTACCGCTAGTAACGAGCCACCCCTGTTGGGAATATCGAGTTAAGTTTTCACTGACATTGACAGATTCTTCTGTTACCTCAAAACTAATCTGGAGATATTGGGGAATATAGCTAGCCTTTTTCATGATACTTAGGGAAGGCAGATTGTCTTGAATATCCTCTTCCTTAACTTCTCTAAATAATTTATCTTCAATTTCTTGAGCTGGTTGCAAAAACCATTTACTTTGTTTTTTTTCAAATTCTAAGTAACCAGCTTTAACATTTTTCAAACTGTCTTTATATGGCTTGCTGAGAGGGTCGTCTTTATCAGCCGCAACTGCACGGAAGAAGAATTTTTGCTGGTCTGAAACTTGTTCTATCTTGCCAAAACTGATAATTTCTACCAAAGTTCGCAGCATTCCTCGCAGACTGCTACCTGGAAGGACAGGATGTAGATTTGAAGGATGCAGGAAAAATTCAGCTTTCTTTTTACGCTGTTCTGGTGTCAAATCTTCATTGGAAGTATCGCCAAAAGTTGCGAAGTCAACAGGAGTTAGACCACAACGAATGTATAAAGGTGATTCTGTCTTGAGCGTACAGATAATTTTACCAGTGTGGCGATCGCTATAATAACGGTCATTGTCTCGCAGCTTACCATTACACTCAACTTGTGCTGGCACAACTTTATTAGGAAGTTCGACAAAATTATAGGGAGCAATTGCTTTGCGATCGTCAGGTACTTGCTTTAAATGTCTTGGATTCATTATCTTGACTCCTTTTTGAGAGATACTAGACGGCTAAGACAAATCTTCGCTACTCCATCTGAGTCGTAGCAGAAATAGTGATTTACTTCCAATCGAACTGGGCGATATAGTTCATTTCTATCTTTGCTAAAGTAAGTTTGATCTACAGAGATAGGAACAGCGTGTTTAAGTCCCTGAGAACCATCTGACAGTAAGGTAAAGTTACCATTTGTCTTTCCCTGCGTACCCCAGAGAATTTGCGATTCAGGAATCAAACCTATGTGATTTTGAGCAATTAAGTCTGAAACTTTGCTGTGCAAAATTAGACGCGATCGCCACACACCGTTATCACTCCAAAGCAAGACTTCACCCGCTTCTCCGAAAATACGACATTGTTGTAATGTTGACAGCCGCAAACAGGAAAACTGGCACTCTGGAAAAGCACGATCGGAGGTTTCTAGAGCGAGATTTTCAACATCAAAACGTCCCCAGATAATTCCATCTTCGGCATGAGCTAATAGGTATGGTAACTGATAATTTTCAGTTATGGCGTGTTGCGTTAACCAATCCTTCAGTGATGTTTCTGTAAGTGTTTCTTCTGAAATCTGTGTAAGTTGCTGATATACTTTTAAGTTCATGGTGCTTCCTCCACAAACTTCTGTACGAACTCTTCTAATCTTTCTCTATCTTTATCGCTAACTGTGAGCTTGTCATTTTCCTCAGAAATAGTCCATGTATGCTCTGAGGTTTTAGGATCTTGCCAAACTATTGTTGCTTCCACTCCCTTTAACCTTCCCCGTCCAATACTAATGGTTCCGCCTATAGGTAAATCCCCCGTCCACAAATCTTTAAGTAACAACAAGAGTCAACCAATTTCATATTCTTTGGGTTGACGTAGTTCTAGATTTAACTCAAAATGCTTTGCTGTTTGTTTGGGGTTAGATTTACCTTTTTTTAATTTCCGAGGGTCTTCTTTTTGCTCTATACCAAAGATAGACTGTTCGCTAAATAATGCTCCGTGATAAGTTCCGCCTGTGAAGCGATCGATCGCAATCCGGCTTTGTACTAGATCGTCTGTACTTTCTATTATGCTTTCATCGATAAATAAGCGGCTTGCCTTAGCTTCTTTTGTCTTTTCATCAACTTTGCCAAATAAGTCATAAACAATCTTTAAGTCTTTGCCTAGTGTATTGACAATTCGCTCCGCTCGATGCCACAACACACCTGCTAAACTTGTTCCAGAAACAACTGGCTCAAGTTTTCCCTTTCTTTGCGATCGCAAATGTACGACATCAGGCACAGATAGTTTTGAGTTTTTATCAGCAGCCGATCTTTTCGTTAAATCTTGACCAGAACGGATAAGTAAGGGACTAGCTAGTTTAAATTTGGCGTGGATGAAGAGGCGATCGCGTTGATCTGGTTTGTCTATCTTTAGCTGCTTGAGTTTTTTATTACTCAATAAGCGATCGCTTGGCGATTTTGTATATTGCTTACTCCAAGAGCGATCAAAAGTTAACCAGGCAAGGCGATCGCTATGTTTCGTTAAATCGAATTCCCAAATTTGCCATTCATCCACATGACAGCGACCAAAACCACGCTGCTTCTTCATACCAATACTAATTTCACCAGACTTTAATCCCTCTAATGCGAGCGCAAGTGCTTCTCTTATCTGATTTTCGTCTTTATCTTTTTCAATCAACAACTCAAAGTTAAGAGGAAATTGAGTTCCTGCTGTCAAAAATTCCAAGTCGTACTTTTCTCCATCCTCTGCCGTACCAGTTACTCCATTAATCTTTACTCCATCCCGCAACTCAACTTGAGGAATATTACTGCTGAGAGAATCATCAATAATCAGTGTACTTTGAGTATCTTTTTCCCTTAGTGTTATTTTTTCTTTTTCGCTTTTGTCTTTCTCATTCTTGTAAGCAAACAAATCGCCAAAAAGTTTGGGTGCTAGATCCTGGCGAGTGGCACTTTTGTAGTAATCCTTTTCATATTCATGCAGATAGTTTCGCAAAGCACCTGCAATTGATGACCCAGTTAGTAAAGCCTTGGGACTAATACTGTCGCGTAACAGCATCATCTCTATTACTCCTTCAGCGTCGCCATTACTCAGACAGGTAGGTGTGTCCAGCACTAAAACGCCGCGTACAATGATGCGCTTGATAATCTCTCTTCCATCACGTTTTCTACTCATCTTGATTCTCCTTAATAGATTTTTTTGCAACAGCCATGATTAGCCGTAGCGTGTATTCTAGCTTCAGCTTTTCAACTATATTTGAAGGAACTGACTGACCAGCAACTTTGACTTCTAAATGCTCTGAATCTATCCAGGTGCTTGGTTCATTTAACCAATCACAAATTCGCTTTTTGAAAGATTTTCCATCGACTTTCGTATCTTCAAATTGACCAATAGCATTTTTGGGCAAATTTTCTAGCAAATCGGTAACTGGATTTTTCCTTTCTTCAGTGAGAGCTTGTCTTGCCACAATTATTAATCTGGAAAGCTGGCTATTACTCAGTTTGCTTGGTCTAAGTTTAACTCTATCTACTTTGTCTAAAAGTCCCATAGCCAACTTTTGTTCTAGCAGCCTTTTTGCCATCGTTGCAGCTATTTGACTGTCTTCAGTGTTTGGTGCTAAATTCGGTTGATGAGTTGCATCATTTTTTGAGTCTGATAGTATTGCTTTAAATTCTCGATGTTCTTCCAGCCAGTTAACTGCTACTCTTCCAAAGCCATCAACCCGCCTTTCACCTATTCCTTGATTTTCTAAAGTACGAATTCGGTCTATATTGAGTTCTCTCACATAGTTGAATACAAAAACACTTCCTGCTGCTAGGGCTGGAACTTGGGGTAATGGTAATCCCCATTTACGGTTAAATCCCCCAACAACAAGACTGCTTATAAAACTAGATTGTGGCTCTAGTTTTACCTCTAGTAATTGTTCTAGTAACTGAGTAAGTGGATCTACTTTTCTATCTCCATCATCTGCGATCGATTCCATTGAGGGTATTGCTACATATTGACCGCAGCGATCGCGTAAAATTAAGTCACTTAGAAGAGTGATACGAAGAAGTTCTCTATCCTCCCGATATTCATGGTCAATTCCTACTTCCTGCCAGATATCGTGTTCTTCTATATGACTTATTTCGGTATGTCCATAACCTGCACTTTGAGAACCACCTAGCCATATATCTTTTGGTTGCAGCAATGGCTTGATTTTTGCTACATCATCAGCATTGTCACAGAGAATAACTCCCTGGAAAGTTTGTCCCGCATCTAAGGCATCATAACGAAATACAGCGCCGTTATCATCTGTGCCTCTACCTTTTTTGCGATCGCGCATATTATGAATGTTAATCCGTCGCTTCTCTTTGTAGAGAACTACGTCTTCATCATCCACAGTACAAAAACTTTCATTCAAGGATTTGTAAGAAATCTTCGGATCGGGTTGATCGTAACTGAAATCATAAATATTTACAGGATTTGAATCTGTAACCTCATCACCCTTTTTCTTTAACCAAGAACGCGGTACAGGAAGAGTACGTTTTTCTTTATCATTACTATATAAATAAGCATTTAAGTAGCGAGTGCTGCCATCAAAAAATAATCGCTTTACGTCTGGAAATTTTGAATCATCCAAAATATCATCAGTGTTTTGCAAACCGTGATTTTGGAGATAGCGACTAATCAATACTCCTCGAATCATGCTACCGGGAATATAGGAAAAAGATACATCACTGTTTGGATATCCTTGCAGCGATGTCGCTAAAATTGGTTGCTTAGTATGCAGTAGAAAAGTAATTGCTTTCATCCCTTTGTTTCCTGATCAAAATAACGAAAATGTTCTTGAGTAACTTCTTTACCATTCGAGTCATGCAGCGTACACTGAACGTGACCTCTCCCCCGGTTTCTTACACTACCAACCCGCCGCAGTGCTAACGTACTTATGGCTAAGAGTGCTAGCATATCTGCTGTTGGTTTCTCTTCAAATAATAGTTGTGCAGTAAAAGTCAAATCTCGGATAACAACTCGACTTGAACGCAAGCTATGTTCTACAGGTGCGCCATCTTCAGGGTCAATAGAAGTTTGACGGCGAATGGTAGTCAGAGAAGCAAGCACATCTGATTCGGTTAGTCTTCTTTCCTGACCCCTGCGTTCTCTATCCCTTTCCTGGTCAAGTTGAATTCCTACTTCCCTTCGTAAATCTGGGGGTAAACAAGCATCACCAACGTGCATTTTAGAGATAGTTTCAAGGGTGCTACCAGGTATGCCAAATAAATGCTCCACTGCTTCTATCCAACGCGAAGGTGGCGGAGCGGAAATGACAGTAATTAAGTTATCGCACTCCTCACTTAATAAGCCTTTGAGCGTCCGCCCACGTAAGTAGGGAAATCCATTAGGATCGTGTTCTACTTCTTGGTCAATTAAACCTGCGACTCCATCACCACGTCCAAAAGTTGTATCGCTAAGGAGTAGTATTTTCAGATAATAAATCTCCATTGGGTTTCTCCTTTAATGGCACATGAAATTCCATTGCTTCAATTGCATCAAAATATCCGCAAATTTTCTCATTTTTTCTGGGATCATCAGTCCAGCCACATTGATAAAACTCATCATTACTTTCTTTGGTAAACTTAGGTAGATAGTTCTTATCCAAACAGTAAACCTGTAAAAACTGTTTAGTTTTTTGTGTACCTTGGCGTAAATGCTCTCGCAATGCTATTACTTTATTGCGACTACCTGCCCAGTCTGGATGCGTGTTAAAGTTATGCACTACTTGAGAAAAATCATACCAATTGCGCCAATCATTATCAGACTGTAAGTAGAGAGGTCGCATGGTGAGATTACCTTCTGCCACTTGATATTCTCGTTTGCGAATTTCACCGATCGATCCTAACAAGCCACTAGCAGCAATATGCCAATCAATTGCCGAGAAATCCGAGCTTCCTAATCGTTCTTTCTCGTCACGCATAAATTTTTTAGCGTTGCTGCACAGTGCCTCACTTAGTTGATAAGATCTGGCAAATGGATAATGAGTCTTGACAATTGCTATTCCTGCACAAGCCGTTAAGTCTTTTCCATCAGAAATATTTTCTTTTTCAGCTTCAAATTCCTTGAGGTAGAGTGCAGCTAAACTTAATCCCAAACGTCCATCACACACAAATGTGACATCATCGCCCCCATATACTATGGGACGAAAAGGTAAATATTTTTTACCATCTCTTTCTGTAATTGCAAACGGCTCCTGTAATTTTCCCTCTGCTAATTGGATAACTCTATCTGCAACTTTTCGGAGAGCGTTTATCCCTGCTTGGTTAACTTTCTCAGAGAGGTCACGCATACGGCTAATATAATCTCGATCTGATTGAGATTTACTGCCATAGTCTTTGAAGCGATCGCCCATTCCATTCCCATCAGCGTGAACGATCGCCATGTAACTACTTCTTCCCTCAGTGCGACCTAAATCATCAACATCATAAGGAACTATGTAATCACCAAGATCCAAACCCTCAAAGATAGTCTTGATTAGCTGTTTGTTAGCTGGAGCATCATTTTTAGAGTCAACGGTTCTGAGTTTTTCAACGATTTCTCTAGAAACCGGATAACTGGTAGGGACACTGTAGCGATCGCTAGTATCCACTGCAACTAACCCAGTAGAAAGACAGCTAGCCGTCACCCCTAAACCGAGCAAAGGAACAGAAGGATTGTACTCGCGTTTCTTCCGTTCTAATTCTTTCATTAAACAATCTATAACTTCCCATAAGCTATTTCCCCATTCAAAAGGTTGACTGTGAGCGACTACAATTTTTAAACCTGGTGCTTCTCGCAATATCTTTTCGCTCAAGGTTCTAGTAAATTTGACAGCACAGTCTCTATCTTTGAAGAGAATAACTGCGTTACCGCCTCCCGTATAGACTAATTCAGCATCTAGATTATCTCGGTCAATCTGTTTTTCTGGTTGAGTTAGAGGAATATAAACATTCTCTCCAAATTTTTGACGCAAAGCCCACTTAACCCATTCATCAGTTGCTCGATCGACTAAATACGAGCCACCAATGTTCTCGCGCAAGCGGTTGCTACCGAAGATGTATGGCTGTATTCCCGTTGGATCAATTACAGTTGCAATATATTTACTCATGGCGCGTAGTAACAGTTAATTTCTTCAATCCAGTTTTTAATATGAACATGAAGATTATCAAGCTCCTTACAGCCAAAAACCACTATTTTTGGGTCTTTTTTATCTACCTCACTGTCAACTTTCATTTCGTCTGCTAAATCTTTTGGTTTGTCATAGCAACAGACTAAAGCCACTCGTGCTTGCTCTCCACCCAATTGACGCGATCTGATATAAGCTTCAAATAGTTTTGATTTACAAAGACTTTTGCTCGCGTCAGTGGTACAAGATAAAGCAAACAGTTGGTAATCTTTGACGAAGGCAACATCAAACTCGAATTTTTCTTTTTTCGCATCCTTGACTTTAAATGACATTCCGCTATCATTTATCAAACCAGGATGATTTTCAGAAAGTAACTGAACTTGATGTAATACATAATGCTCCAACCAAAGACCATCAAGCCATCGGCAAGCGTCCTTAGATTTCTCCAAGTGAGGCTTGTCAGCAGATTGTTTGGATTTTTCAGCAAATTGATTGAGTGATAACTCGATTTCAGATTCACCCAAATACTTTTCCTCTACCAAAAGCTTAGTTACCTTTTCTATCTGTTGTGTATACTCTGGATCCCATAAAGCATTGTAAAAATTGACAAGACCTTTTACTGTTTTAAAATTTTCTTGTTGAAAAGCCTCTAAAAGAGATTTACCTTCTTCCGGTTGCTTGAGATACTCCTGCAAGGCTTTATTCATTTGCTGAACAGCAATATCTGGTTTTAAGATAACTTTATCTATCTGATTGTCTTTATTCCATTCCCATTCTGGGGCTTTATTCTGCTTTTTTTTCAGTAGTTTTGTAGCAGGTTTGAGTACGTTATCGCACCACCAGCGCCATGCTATTACTAAACTCGGAGCGGTATGTAATTTTGCCAACTCTATCGCTAATTCAGGTAGGATCGGCTTGGTAACTGGTTTTTTATCTGATTCCCAGCGTAAATCATGCAGGTCAAATATTTCTTCTAATGAAAGTTTTTCGTTTACTAGTTCTGGTTTAGGAGAGTCATTTTCCCTATCTATAAGCATTTGTAAACTGCGAGCGTCAAGATAACTAAACTTGGCATCGTCAACTCCTGAAGCTTCAAACAAGGCACGATAGCTGTGAACTGACATTGCTTTTGTACCACCTGTATAATTCAAACCAAAAGTAGCGTTTGGATGTTCTTTCAGGATTTTTTTTACCTGGTTTTGGATTTTGTCTCGAATAACACTGGAGTCAGCCTCACTTTTGCCTAGTGAAATCAATTCAATATTTACAGGATCTAGCCTTCTCTTTAAACAATCTGCTTTACTCGCTGTGTCTGTGCTGTGTACCAAGTAAACAGTGCCGCCCTCTTTGAGCAACATCTTTGCTGCAATGTAGTTAGGTAAGGGGTTCTCACCAACGAGTAAGAACAAATGGTCAACTTTGTAATTTGTGTCGGATGTACTCATATCGTGTTGCTAAATTCCACTAAATATAGATTTAAGCCAACAGAATAGTTTGGGGACTACTCTCGCGATCGCTCTCCCCAGCAACGAAAGCTAACTTGTTCGTCTTGCCTAATTATCGCATCCTATCGGACTACCCCTATTTCCGATACCTGCTACTCTAGAAATCGCAACATTAATTGATTAATTTACAATGAGCGTAATTTTCCGTAATCCCCCCCAATCCAAGTTATTACAACAGTTAGCCAATGGCTCTCTAGACCAAAGTCAAAACCTGATCCGCGCTCTGAGATTATGGGTTTTGTTACGTTGGTTCTATAGCGACGATGGATATACTGTTCTCCCCCATTGCTTTACCTATGCTGATTGGCGCGAAGCCTTTTTCGGTGAAAATTACAAAGACGAAAAACAGGAAAATATTATTAACTATCCAGAGCCTAACTGTGCTTGTCATAAAACCACAAGACAGTGGTTAGTAGAATCTAATATATCTGTAGATGAATGGCGACATTCTCTGGGAAAGCAAATCCCTATTACTGATGCGGTTCTAGATACTAGCTTAAAAGAACGGTTATTTGCTCAGGTTCGCAAATCCCTTCAGAGTGACTTCGATTTATTGGTTAGTCGCAATTGGCTGCAACGAGTCACTGATGTGGCAGGTAGGAGCAAGCAATATCGCCGCGTGGAAAAATTTCCTTCAATTTTCCATCAAACAGAAAACTCTAACCTTGAAAATTTTTTGACTCCTAAAGCACAAGCTTATGTGTCTAGCGCATTGGGTATGTTTAGTTTTCTCGATCCTACTTTCCCCGTATTAGCCGAACAAATTTCAGAAGAGATACCAGATGAAGACAATCATCGAGTGTTTTTGTATGTTGATTATGTTGTACCAGAATCGAGTCCTATGCAAGATGCAGTCGATCAAATTCAGAGTGAATTGCAAGAACTTTGGGATTCCGGGCAAATTCCACCTTTACTCCTAACCTATCGCAGCGCTCATCAAAATCTGATTAAGGAATGCGTAGTTTACCCCGTTTGCATTTACTTTATGGAACGTGCTAAATATCTCTGTGCTTATGGCAGCACTCCTAAAGATCAAATCAGTTGGTATAAATATCGCCTCGATCGAATTATTTCTAAGCGCATAGAACCTTTGGATTGGCAAGACCCCCGCATTCCCCAATTATTAAGAGAGCAATATGCAGAAAATCGCTTGCCCACTCCCAAAACAGTTAATGCAATGTTAAAAAAAGCTTGGGGTTGCGACTTTTATAAAGAAACAGCGCTGATGGTATTGCGATTTGAGCGGGATTTTCATCAAAGTTATATTGAGGGGATTAGTATTCACAATAGTTTTACTTTGATTGACTGCGATCGCGCCGCCACATTAATCAAACAATACACTCCCAATCCAGTACACCGGAAGACTCTTTTAGAAGTCCTCCAGTCTCGTCCTACTACTGATGTGTACTACCAACTCTCTTACCGAGTTACAGACTACTATGTAGTTAGATGGTTACGAGCGTTAGGTTCAAAAGTGGAAGTCTTAATACCTTGGCAGTTGCGAGAAGACATGGCATCAGAAATCCAACTTACTATGAACCTCTATAAATCGCTGTAATCAACTCTGCCCAAAACTAGCAGCAGGTAAATCGACTTTAAACACTTGGGAAATCGAAATATCAGGAGTATGCGTCGCCACCACCACTGCACCCAAACGGGGGTCATAACACCCCACCCAAGCTGCTGGATGGCATTCGTGAACTAAATAACCGTACAACCAAATCGCTGCTTTCCCCTCAATAACAATGCCTTGGGAATAATTAATCCCCGCTGGCAATTTCAACCCCTTCAAATCCCCAGGCGTAATGATGCCGTTTTCGTTGGCAATCTCAACGTGCAGGTGTTGGTAAGGTGTCCCATCTTGGGTTTGATGAGGAATGACTGTAAGTTGAATCGCGCTCATTTTTCTTCCTTTTGGATGACGATAAGCATACTGTAGCATCCCCTTGGAAGTTGCCTCTTCCAAATTCAGAACGCAATTTGTGTCTACTGCCTCAACCTAACTTACAAGCTAGGGAATATAGATAGCAATTAACCAAATAACCGAATTAACAACAAACAGAAATGTGTCAAAAATATATATAGATGTTGCGCGTAAAGCTTTCCACATATAAGCTCACTTGATTGTCTTTAAACCCTGTAACGGATAGACAATAAATTCAGGAATTGACTTGTGATTAAAACTTTCATCTAATGCGTCTCGATCGTTGAGGTATTGGGTTATTGCCGTCGCCCTATTGATACAGTAATATTGCACCCTCCAGTACGTTGCTTCTAAAAACCAGAAACCAAACACAATGACATAGCCAACCGGAATAATCAAATCAACTTTGATTGTAAAAGCCCAACCAATCAAAGCCACCCATAGGGTAATGGCAGCCGTTTTTAATTGCAAAAGAATAGTCGTAAAGGCTGCAATCTTTTTCTCTAGTTCTTCGGCCCCTTTTTGCAGCATCGCGAGTTGAAATTCAAATCTATCCATGTCAAATTGCTAATTTTGGGCGCTGTATATAAGATAGACTAATATTCCTTTCGCCAAATCCAAATGGTTGATTTTCCCGACGTTGAGCAATTCTGGCGATCGCCTCCAGAACCGATAAACCAAATTCTCGATACTCCCCCATCTCCAATTGCCTGGATTTGTCCCAATCTGCAATGGTTGGTAGAGTTAGAACACCCGGAACTACCTCCGATTTCCCTTTTAGCTGAACCAGAGGTAGCTGTAGCAGGATTTCGCCTCAATCCTCAAACTAATGGCCCTGCCCGCCATAACGCCTATCGCAGTATAAAAATAAGACCGCTCGAGTCAAATACCCCGAAAGTGGTAGATTTGCCACCGGATGCCAAGATTAGCTTTCTCAGGTCGTCGCCAGATGGTAATAAACTGGCGTTTACGCTGACTCAAGCCGATGGGTTAGAATTATGGGTTTTGGATCTAGCAGAAGGCATTCCCCGCCGCTTGACCGATGCAGTTTTGAATGCGGCTTATGGTAAACCATTTCGTTGGGTATCGAATCAGTCGTTGATTTGCAAGTTTATTGACAGCGATCGCGGCAACCCTCCCATACAGTCTCCCATTCCTTGTGGCCCGCTCGTGCAAGAAAATTTGGGGCGCAAGTCTCCCAATCGCACCTACACCAATTTGCTCAAAAATCCCCACGATGAAGCGCTATTTGAATATTACATAACTTCCAGTTTGGTAGAAGTAACGTTAGATGGTCGCTGTATCCCTTTGGTCGCACCTGGTTTGATTGATGAAGCTAGACCTTCTCCCGATGGGAATTTTATTCTCCTCACCACCCTACACCGACCGTTTTCTTACCAACTGCCATCCTCTTTCTTTCCTCATCGGATAGAAGTATGCGACCTTACAGGCAAAATTATCCATCAAGTCGCCGATCTACCCCTCGCCGATAATCTTTCTACCAAATTTGACGCGGTGCGAACTGGACCTCGACGAGTTGGATGGAGAAGCGATCGCCCTGCTACCCTATTTTGGGTAGAAGCATTAGATGAAGGCGACCCAACTTTAGATGTACCCTTCCGCGATGCCCTATTAGAACTCGATGCCCCGTTTACAGATACTCCCAAACTCCTCTGGAAATCCGAACATCGCTTTCCTTGCATCTGTTGGGGTCGAGAAGATGTCGCCTTGGTCTGGGAACGCTGGTATGATAATCGCAAGTCCCGTATCTGGCGACTTCATCCCAACTCCCCCGCCACACCCCCAAAATTGCTAGTAGACCGCAGTTATGAAGACAACTACACCGATCCGGGGTCGCCAATAATGGCGTTAAATCAATACAGACGCACCGTTTTGCGCTTCACCCCCGATGGTAAAGCAATCTATCTGGGCGGGCGAGGCGCATCCCCAGAAGGCGTTTATCCCTTTCTCGATTCTATGGATGTGGAGACGGGACAAACTCAACGTCTGTGGCGATGCCAAGACCCTTATTTTGAGTCAGTCCTTGACTTACTCGACGACGAAAACGTGATGCTGACTTCTCGCCAATCTAAAACTGAACCTTCTAACTTATTCCTGCGAAACCGCAAAGATAACCAAACCGTCCAACTCACTTTTTACCCCGATCCCGCACCCCAATTTGCTGATGTTCGCAAAGAAGTAGTACATTACCAACGCGCAGATGGCGTGCAGCTATCCGCTAAACTTTACCTACCTGCGGGATACGACCCCACCCGCGACGGTGCCTTGCCAACAGTGTTTTGGGTCTATCCAGAAGAATTCAAAAATCGGGAACTTGCAGGGCAGGTCACCAAAGCGGAAAATACCTTCAGTCGTCCCCACCGCACTTCGGTTTTGTTCCTCCTAACCCAGGGATATGCCGTTTTAGACAATCCCAGCTTGCCGATTATTGGCGAAGGCGATGCCGAACCCAACGATACTTATGTGGAACAATTAATTGCCGCGGCGCAAGCAGCAGTAGATTATGTCGTCGGGCGGGGCATTGCCGATGCCAATCGCCTATGTATCTGCGGACACTCTTACGGAGCTTTTACCACCGTAAATTTACTGGCACATGCAGACTTGTTTCGCGCCGGAATTGCCATGAGTGGCGCTTACAACCGCAGCCTGACACCGTTTGGGTTTCAGGGAGAACAGCGCAATTTTTGGGAAGCGAGCGAAACTTATATTCGCATGTCTCCGTTTACACATGCTGAAAAAGTGAAAGCGCCCCTGCTGCTAATTCACGGGGAGAATGATAGCAATCCCGGCACCTATCCATTGCAAACAGAACGACTTTATGAGGCGTTGAAAGGATTGGGGGCAATTGTGCGATGGGTAGTATTGCCGTTAGAAGACCACGGGTATCGTTCGCGGGAAGCCGTGGGACACGTATTGTGGGAGATGGTGAATTGGTGCGATCGCTATCTTACTCCTAGCTAATGGCTAATTGCTAATTGCTAATTGTTAATTGGTCATGGGAATATTTTCGCAATCTACTATTAGCCATTAGCCATTATAATCTTGTTCCCAGGCTCAGCCTGGGAACGAGTGAGCTAAACCGAATTAGCGGTGGGAGGATGTTACTCTGGAAGGAGAACGGTATCTATGACGTGAATTACGCCGTTATCTACTTCCAGATCGGGAGTAATAACTGTGGCATTATTCACCTTCACACTTCCGTTCGAGGCATCTATTTTCAGATTAGAACCTTCAACAGTCGCCGCCGAATCAATTTTGACAACATCAGCCGCCATCACTTTACCAGAGACAACGTGATAGGTCAAAATTTTTGTCAGTTGCGGTATATCGTTTAACAGCGAGTCAACAGTACCTGCTGGCAAATTGCCAAATGCCTCATCTGTTGGCGCAAAAACGGTAAAAGGTCCAGGACTTTTGAGCGTGTCTACCAAACCAGCTGCTTGAACAGCAGCTACCAGAGTCTTGAATGAACCAGCACTAACGGCAGTATCTACAATGTCAGCCATTTTTTCCACCTTATGTCTAGTTTTTGACTCTGAACTGTTTTGAGCCAACATAATTATAAACACATTTTTGGCCAAAAACCAAATTAGATCTTTTCCGGTTGTATAGTCCATTACAAAAAACGGTTGATTTTATCCAGGGTGCTTGTTTGAGGCAAATATTGTTTCAATAAGAAGTTGCTTTTACATTTATAAAAAGCTCTAATACTTTGGCAACGGAAGATGGTATTATATCATCTTCCGTTGCATCGGAGCGCGCTACTTTTCTCCGTCTCGCTTTCAAGATTGCGCCGCCACCAAGGCAGGTATTAATACAGTATCAATCGCGTGGATAACGCCGTTATCGGCTAAGATATCTTGTTGCAGCACCTTAGCATCATTCACCCGCACGCCATCGGAATTATCAATCGCCAAAACTGAACCTTCAAACGTGGGCGCTGCGTCGATTTGAATCAGGTCATCCGACCGCACATCCCCTGAAACGACATGATAGGTCAATACTCGCTTCAGCTTGGGAAGATTATCCAACAAATCGGCGATTTCGTGGGCGGGTATTTTGGCAAACGCTTCATCAGTCGGTGCAAATAGAGTGTAAGGTCCAGGACTTTTAAGAATATCTAACAAACCCGCCGCTTCCCACACCGTCATCAAGGTTTTAAAACATCCAGCATTGCTAGCAGTCTCTACAATATCAGCCATGAGTTTTCCTAAATTTTTATAGCTTCTTGTTCATGAATACAAGCGGGAAAACACCAGGCGCATCCCCCTAAAGTTAGCTGCTATAGCGAATTCCGCGCTGATTCAACTGCTGGATGAAAAATTCTTCTAAAGATGGACGCGCCAGATTTAAAGCGATAATTTGAGCATCCATCTGAGGAAGGAGATTGAGAAAATCTTGCAGGTTGACTTTTAAGATACCCTGCCAATAGTGATTTTCGATTTCTAAATCTTCTATCCATTTTTTGATTGTATCGAGATTGCCGCCCTTGCCTTTCACGTGGTAGGTGTTGGTAGTACCCAAGAGTTCATCTAAAGCACCAATGCAAATTAGTTCGCCTTGGGCGAGGATGGCGATGCGATCGCAAATCTTCTCCACATCCGATAGAATGTGGCTGTTGAAGAAAATCGTCTTCCCCTGAGCTTTCAACGACAGTATAATTTCCCGAATCTGATATCTTCCCATCGGGTCCAAACCCGACATCGGTTCATCCAGAAATACCACATCCGGGTCGTTAATCAGCGCCTGCGCCATGCCGATGCGCTGTACCATCCCTTTAGAATACTGTCGCAGTTGCTTCTTCTTTGCCGCCGATTGAGCAAGTCCCACCAAATCCAACAACTGGGGGATGCGCTGACGCTGCACCGATGGGGGAATTTGAAACAATCCGGCGGTAAACTGCAACAACTCCCACCCGGTTAAAAAATCATAGTAATAGGCATTTTCCGGTAAATATCCTACCCGCTGTTTAACAGAGCGATCGCCCAACGCTTCCCCCAACAACATCCCCCGCCCCGCCGTCGGACGCACAATACCCAGCAAAGTCTTCAACAGAGTTGTTTTACCCGCACCATTTGGTCCCAACAAACCAAACGTTTCCCCCCGATACACACTCAGAGTACATTGCTTCAAAGATTCGACTTTTTGGTTCAGCCAAAACCCAGTACGATAAGTTTTACCCAACTCATAAGTTTGCACCACAGGTTGACGTTCCCCTGTTATAACTGCATCTTGTGAAGCTGCGGCAGAACTCATAGAACCTGACCCTTGTACGCCCTTATCTCAACGATACTTACAATCCTGGCATAAATGCCCACTCATTACAAAAACTCTCTATATTTCTCTTCCTCTGCGTCCTGGAGCGTCCTCTGCGGTTCGTTCTTCGTCTTGGCGTACTTGGCGTCTTGGCGGTTCATTTAAAAATTTAGCTATCACCAATTGCCAATAATAACTTTTCCACCGAAGCATTAGGTTCTAAAAACGAAAACAAATGCTTATAAAGCAATCTCCCATCTTTATCTAAAACAAACTGACCAGGCAAAGGCGCACCCAAAGCCTGCCCCACCTGATAATCGCGAAAACTTTTACAACTATGGTCGATCAACAAAGGCATTTTTAACCCCAAATCTTGTCCAACTTTTTCGCTTTGTTGTTTATCCGTACTGGTAATCATCAAAACTTCTACCCCCCGTTGAGTAAACTCCTCGTACTTTCGATTCAAATCAATAATGTGGGGGTAGCACAAAGGGCAATATTGTTTTTCTGTAAAAATGCGAGTAAAAGCCAGTACGACGGGTTGTTTACCTCGATAATCCGATAATTTAACCGACTTTCCGCGAGTAATATCCGGCAATTCAAAATCCGGCGTTCTTTCCCCCAACTTCAAACTATTCGTCGCCGGAATCGGCAAAAAATTGCGGAAAAACCGCTGATTTATTAAACCGCTAAAATCTGTCGATGTCAGCATAATGGGTAATGGGTGATGGGTAATGGGTAATGGGTAATTGGTAATTAAGGATGAACGATGACCAATTACCTGTTACCAATTAGCAATTACCTAAACAGCAGAGAAGTAAACTTTGGACTTGACTGGGTCGGGAGTCATAGTCTTGTCACCGGGTTGCCAACCAGCGGGACAAACTTCATCGGGGTGCGACTGAACGTACTGAATTGCCTTCAGCGTCCGCATGGTTTCATCAACGCTGCGACCGAAAGACAGGTTATTGATCGTGGCGTGTTGAATCATCCCTTCTTTGTCGATAATGAACAGACCGCGCAAAGAAACGCCTGCATCGGGATCGAGGACGTTGTATGCGGCGCTGATTTCTTTCTTGATATCGGAAACCAGGGGATAAACTACATCGCCCACACCGCCTTCTTTACGGTCGGTTTGAATCCAGGCGAGGTGAGAAAATTCGCTGTCCACGGAGACGCCCAGGATTTCGGTGTTGATGGCTTTGAATTCTTCGTAGCGATCGCTAAACGCTGTAATCTCGGTCGGGCAAACAAAGGTAAAATCCAGTGGATAGAAGAACAGCACTACGTACTTGCCGCGATAGTCCGACAGTTTAATCGTTTTGAATTCTTGATCGAGTACAGCCGTTGCAGTAAAGTCAGGTGCGGGTTGACCGACTCGCAGGCATCCTTCCGAACTGTAACTTAGGGGCATGAACTATTTCTCCTTGATCATTTTCCTTCTACTCTTGCGCTCCTTCCAGGTAAGGTAGTAAGGGCAGATCTTCTAGCGGATTTCTGCGCTGCCAGCTTCTCCTGACCAAACTTACCCTAGGGCGCCAAGACCGATCGTTTACGATCTGTTCCGACTATATCATACTCATAACGATTTTGAGTAATTCCGAGACTCTGGGATACCAGCACAAGATAAAGATATGGATAATTTAGATACGCGGGAATGGTTACTCACAAACGGATTAGGCAGTTTTGCGAGCGGGACGGTATGCGATGCCCGTACACGTACTTATCACGGGTGGTTAGTTGCGGCACTAGAACCACCGAGTCAGCGGACGCTGTTGCTGTCGCATTTAGAAGCAAGTTTGGAAGTGGCGGGGCGAGTTTGGGGACTGGGAACGAATTTTTGGCAGAGTAATACGATTTCCCCGTTGGGTTATCAACAGCTGCGTTGTTTTACGATCGACCCAGTGCCAACTTGGGTTTGGAGTTGGGAAAATTGGCAACTGAAGCGCCAGTTGGTGATGCCTTATGGTTTGGGTAATCGGTCATCGGTAATGGGTAATGGGGGAGGCGGGGGAGACGCGGGGAGTGAAGAAGACAAGCGGGACAAGGAACTGGAAGTAATTTCTTCCCCACCTTCGATCGCCAATGACCAATTACCAATTACCAATTCGATTTTGATCCGGTATCGTTACGATGGGGCTGACGCGGCTATATTAAGGCTGCGACCGTTAATCGGCGATCGCAATTTTCACCACCAGCAATCTGCGACACCAGAATGGCAATTTTCCCAATTAGTCAGGCAAGGGCAAGTTTGTCTGCAAGCAATTCGTCCGGGGTGGGTGGGGACGCCTTGGCAATTGCGTTGGAGTCGGGGAGATTATCAACCGGAGGGGGTGTGGTATTGGGGATATCGCTATCCGGAAGAAACGCTGCGGGGGTTGGGCGATCGCGAAGACCTTTACAGTCCTGGTTATATAACTGTCAGCCTACAACCGGGAGATACTGTCATCTTTGAAGCTAAAGTAGGATGGCCCGCACCCGAAGCTGTTTTGACCGCAGAAGATTTTGAGCAGGCATTGCTGGCACAGCCGTTACCGGAAAAGCAACCCACAACTGACAACGATATTTGGCGGCAATTGTTACGTGCTGGGGAGCAATTCATCGCCTACCGCGCTTCGATTAGCGGGCCGACAATCATAGCAGGCTATCCTTGGTTCAACGACTGGGGAAGGGATACTCTAATTGCCCTGCCTGGATTGGCAATCGTACCACAGCGCTTTTCCCTCGCCAAAGGCTTGCTGCAAACCTTCGGTCATTATTGCGATCGCGGATTGATTCCCAATGCATTTCCAGATGCGGGAGCAGAACCTTTCTATAACAGCATCGATGCTTCCCTATGGTGGATCGAAGTCTTGGGAATTTACTTGGAAGCAACCGGGGATTGGGATTTTTTAGTCGAGCAATATCCCACCGTGCGGCAAATTTATAAAGCTTTCTGCGGCGGGACGCTTTACAATATCCGCGTCGATGCCACCGACGGACTGCTGACTTGGGATGCTGCGGGTGTGGCGCTGACTTGGATGGATGTAGTGGTTGACGGTCATCCCATCACCCCCCGTTGCGGTAAAGCCGTGGAAATTAACGCGCTGTGGTATTCAGCCTTGTGTTGGGCAACCCAGTGGGCAGAAAGATTGTCAGCGCAGATGCCAGAAAAAGCCGAGAAGTTACAAGCTCAGCGCTCGCGCTACCTGATGCAAGCCCAGCAGGTACAGCAATCGCTGCAAAAATTCTGGAATCCCACCAGGCAATATTTCTACGATACGATTTCCCCAGATGACCAACCCGACCCCAGCATTCGCCCGAATGCTGTTTTGGCGCTGTCGCTTTCCCATTGCGGGTTCGATCCGGATCAAGCACGGCGGGTGTTGCAGCTGGCAAGAGATCGCTTGCTCACTCCCTACGGTTTGCGATCCCTAGACCCCGCCGACCCTAAATACATCGGTCACTACGGTGGCAACCCCAAGCAGCGGGACAGCGCCTACCATCAAGGCACTGTTTGGAGTTGGTTGATCGGCGCGTTTATCGCTAGTTGGAAACGCTTCTACCAAGGCGAACCAGTTCCCTTTGATTGGCAACCTTTACTCGATCACTTCCAGCACCAAGCTTGTCTGGGTTCGGTTTCCGAAATCTTTGATGGCGATCCGCCCCACCTGCCCAAAGGCGCTTTTGCTCAAGCTTGGTCTGTCTCCGAACTGATTCGTCACTGGCGCAATTGATTTTACATTTGAGATTTTTGCCGCTACTACCAATCCAATTTAATCTACCAGTTGCGTCAGTTCTGGCTCTAAATCTGGCAAAATCTCTTTATCATAAGTTGCCACTTCTATCAATCCCTTTCACTTTCCTAATTAACTTATGTTAAGGCGCTTCTTTTTTTTTATAAACAAAAAAAATTTTTTCCCTAAATTGGCGGTGCTTGTTGTATGAATAATACAACTTCAACTAACGGTTTTGCGACGTTTCCAGTCTTTTTTTAAATTTTCACATACGCCGCCGAGATTATGAAAAAATTGTACTACAGGGTCAAAGGATAGTAAATACGTAAATAGTTAAGAATTTTTCTCAACTATTTGGTAAATTGTGGCGGAATGTTACTCAAAGTTAAAATTGGTAAATACAAATATTTGAGTAGGCCAGGAATTTTTATTAAATAAACTTATAACACTCGACATGCGAGTTGGTTTTAGATAATTTTGGCTTATTGACACTCCCCGGCTTAAAAGACTGGGGATTCTGTACTCAACGTCAGAGTTTGCTCGCTTCAGGTTTGCACCAACTAGCGTAGTGACTCCAACTCCGGAGCGCGTTACTTTGGGAATGCCCTTCCCTAGCTTGCTCCAGCAAGATTTAAAATGTTAATCGCCGCGTTTTCCTCTGAGTCTCGATTCACTCTAAATCCACACCTACAAACATGGGTGCGAGTTGATAGAGACTTCTTCACAATTGCGCCACAACTGCTACACTTTTGACTTGTATATTGTGGGTTGACTGCAACAGCTTTCCGGTCAAATTTACAAGCATTATACTCAAGCCATTCTCTAAACTGCGTCCAACCCGCATCGCTATCCCCCCAACCCCCCTTATTAAGGGGGGCGAAGGGGGGATGATTCTTGACCTGATTGCGAACATTTAAGTTTTCATAGGCTACTAAGTCGTTAGACTTGACGACGCAACGCGCTAGTCTCTTAGCGTGTTCATTACGTTGCCTACTTACTTTTAAATGCTTCTTAGCAAATCGCCTTCTTGCTTTGCGGCGTCCGTTCTTACCTTTCTCTTTTTTGTAAATCCGACGTTGAGCATATTTTATTGATTGCTCAGCCTGACTCAAAAAGCGCGGGTTTTCCTCCTGATGTCCGTTAGAATCTGTGTAGAAAAACTCAAGCCCCACATCCAATCCAATAGCGTTTGTGGTTGGCTGTATTTGCTCTTTAACTTCCATGTCAATAGCTAGCAAATTGACAATAGTAGCCTTCAGCCCGACGCACCAACCTGACAGGTTTAATCGATTTGACATAGTAGGTATGAATATCCCACTTACCTAATAGCTTGAGTGAGCCAATTCCTTTCTTCTCGGTAAATTTTATGCGGCGCAAGGTTGGGTGCAACTTCCACCCGCTAACCTTGTATTCAACGGAGCGGTTATCTTTTTGAAAGCGCGGATAACCCTTTTTGCCTGGTTTTTTAGATTGGCAATTGTTGGAAAATCTGCCAATAGAAAACCTACCTCGCTCAGCCGCAGCCTGTACCGCCATTGAGTTTAGGTCTTTAACAAAAGGAAAGTCATTGCGTAATACTGTTGAGTACTTGTTTAAAGCAAAGCCATTGATTTTAGCCGCGGCTGCGTCCATCCAATAATAACGGATACACTTGTTTTTGACGAACTGAACAGTACGTATAGCTTCTTCAATTGCCTGATATTGGGCGGGTTTTGCTTTGACTTTGTACTCTAATACAAGCATCTGAAATTCCCCGATTGACCTATTTTTAGGCTACAATGACCACAAACAATCGTCAAGGGCTTTATGAATGAAATTTAATGCTAACGATTACCGCCATGAAAGTAATGCGGTATCGCTCGTTAATTACCATCTTGTTTGGATTTCCAAGCGCAGAAAAGCTGTATTGGTTGGGGATATAGCGAATTTATGAAGTCGCAAATGAAAACCGTTGGCGTATTATAGCTTTGGAAATTATGCCCGACCACGTTGTGCGATTCGTTTAGGCGAAAACGAAAGGCTATCAGCCCTAAGTGTATGCCTAGCAAGCGTTATGGCCCGTCGTATCGGCTGAACTGAACCTTGACAACTTAATGACCATGTGGGTGA
>NZ_JBHFNP010000282.1:0-8208 GCF_041929235.1 Microseira sp. BLCC-F43 | reverse complement strand
AATCCGGGGGATTCAAGCAAGGAAGAATTTCTTTTCTCTCCACGGATAAATCCGGGGGCAAGTGACCAGGTGCAGAGATCTTGAGAATGGTGCACTCTTAGCGTCTCCCATTCTCCCCGTCTGGTGCGTCTTCAAAGGTCAGATGGTTGACAGCGAAATCAAGCGATGATAATATATTTAATTGTCATGATAAATTGTGTAATTTGCAACAATAACTAAATAATTAGTAATTAAATAAAAATAGGATGCAGTTTTGAGAATGAAAGATTAAATTGTGCGATGGATAATGGTTAATAGCTAATTGGTAATTAAATTAAAAGGGGATGCAGTATTGAAAATTACCCTCACGATCGCGGCTTGCCTGGGAAGGCCATTATTTCAGTCAGAAACCGGGTTTCTTTAGGTAGATTTGGATTAGCCAATTCGGATAAGCGGATCGAGGTTACCAAGTCATATCATGTCCGGTTCTTCACCCATAGTTAGGAATGACGCTCCTGACACGGTGACACGGTGACGCGGTGATATTTTTATTAAGGGTAATTAGGCGGACATCATATCAAACAGGTGTTCCAAATAAGGCGAGAGACCCAGCGCTACCACACTCCAAGCCAAACCCGTGAGACTGTATAATGCGGCTTTGCGGATTAAAGCATACCAGAGCAAACCGGAAGCAGCGCCCAGGGTTAAATTACAGCGGATTGCAAATGATTGAGGTACAGCCTTAAGGCTGAGTTTGTCAAGCGCGCACCCTTAAGGGTGCGCGCTTGACAAACCAAGGTGTACCTCATCCGACTGCAATCCGCTATAAGTAGCAGGTAGACTGTGCCTTCAGCTAAGCCGACCGCGACACCCAAGAGGGCGAGTTCTTCGCGCGAGCGCATCCGGTGTGGGTGTGGTCAAAACCCGTTGGTGATATCGAAAAAATTTCTCCGCGTCACCGTGTCAGGAGCATCAGGAGCATCAGGAGCATCAATCTCAACCAACAACTTTTGATCGCATCCATCCGGTGTTCGCTCGGACATGGGGATGAAATTTTAAGACTGATGCGATGATGAATTTGGTGAGGGTGTGGTCAAAACCCGTTGGTGATATCGAAAAAATTTCTTTGCGTCACCGCTCTCCCTTGTCAGGAGCATCAATCTCAACCAACTACTTTTGACCGCACTCATTTAGTGTGGTGCCAGACTGATGAAAGTCAGGTTGATCGAACAAAGGAATTGTATCCGGTAACTCATCTTCCAGCAGACGCAGACGGGGATACAAGTAGGCAATGAAGGTGAAAATGATGCTAAATATCCCCATGATGACAAACATCAAACCAATACCTCGACCATGACCAACACCAATAATGTTTCCAATATTAGCTGCTCCCAACCCATCAGCAGCCATCAACGGTTCAAAAAATCGGTCAGCTAGTGGTCCGGCAATTAGATAAGAAAGCGGCAGAAAACCCTGAGTAACTGCAATGCGGAATGCAAAGACCTTTCCCTGTACTTCAGGAGCAACTTTCTTTTGGTAAATTACTTGGATTGCACCATTAACGATGGGGATTATAAAAAATATAAAGAAATCAGAGATAGTAAACAAAATCGGGTTAGGACGCAAGCCAGCTAAGACATAGAATAAACCGAAAAAGAACATCGAGGTAAATATGATATTCATCTGGCGCTGTGGTCCCCCCCATAAGCTCATAATGAAACTGCTGACTAACATTCCAGAGCTAGCAATGGAAGATATTGTACCTAGAGCTTGTGTGGAGGCAAAGGAAAGTACTAGAGGTGTGGTGAGAGCTTCAACACCGCCAATCAGAAAGTTGGTAATCGCTACAAAAGCCACTAACCCAATCAGTCCCGGACGCTCGATAAAATAATGCCATCCAAAGGTCACTTCTTGCCAGAATGAAGATAGGAACCCAACTTCTTCTCCTTTAGCTTCTCTATTCTGAACTTCGGGGAACTTCACCACTAATAAACAAACCAGAGCAAAACACAAAGTTGATAAATCGATGACAACAACTCCGGGAATCTTAACAGTTACTAACAGTGCAGCTGCCAGTGCAGGTGAGAGGATTTCCGCAATAGCTAACCTAATCTGCGTCATTGAACTGGCACGACCAAGTTGTTCTTTAGGTACTAATAATGTAGTCGCTGAAGAATAGGCGATCGCTTGAAAGGTACTGAAGCTAGAGCTAATAGCACCAATTAGGCACAGACTCCAAACTTCTAGGTTGCCATTGATAAATAACCAGGCAATGGTTAGGGTACACAACCCGGCGCAGAAGTCACTAATAATCATAATCCAGCGCCGACTCCAACGGTCAACAAATACTCCAGCAATGGGGGAGATAATAATCGCCGGTAAGGTTGTTGATAGAATCAGGAGAGTGAACTGGGTTGCTGAATTAGTATGCTGGTAAACCCAAATACTGAGAGCAAAACTGGTCATGCGAGAGCCAACCAGAGATAACACCTGACCAATCCAGATCAAGATAAAAACGCTCATGCTTTGAGTTATCTTTCCTCCATTACTGGAGAAATACTCGGTCCACTTCGATAAATACGATCCAAATCCTGGCTGTTCTTTTAACTCTGGTTGGTTGTTTTCTAACATAGCAATAGTGATGATTGGTTAATTAATCCTCAGATACCATCAGATACCCGACTTCTTTAAGAAGTCGGGTATCTAATGTCTCGTCATATTTTTGATTTGGTAACCTCCAGAAATCCGCTGTTCATCAGATAGGAAAAGTAGGTGAACAGTAGGCTATCGTCTACTGACGGATAAGTGATGGATAATTCCTCAAGACTATCCAGGGTTTCCTGACAATTAAACTCAAGTGTGACACTTCTTTTCCTAGGTTTTTTCTCAGAAAACATAGCGAGCAGAGGATATAAACTGTTATCAGTGGCATCGGTCGATAGATTGGCTATTTCTTCTCGCCATTGCTGCTCTGGTACTTCGGCAATTGAGTAGCCTTGAGAACGAATCGCATTGGCTAACTGATGCCAATAAATTGTTTGCGGATTGACAAAATGGAAGGTTTTGCCTAAAGATTCTGGCTCTAGGGAAAGAGCGATAATTCCTTTGGCTACATAATCTACAGGATTCATATCCACCATGTCAAAGCGTTGCGGAATACTCCCGAGTTGAATACAACCTTTAATCATGCGGTACAAAAAGTCATTTGTATTTGCAACTCCTGTTTGGCTATGACCTGTGATTCTTCCTAGTCTATGGATAGAAATAGGAATTCCCCTGGAGTTGGCAATTCTCACCAACTTATCAGCCACCAATTTACTTTGGGCATAGCCATTACTAAGTTCGGTCGCAAAATCATCAGGGTTATCCTGTTCTGTAATCACTTTGGTTTCTGCTGCATCAATAGCCAGAGGAAATACAGAAATAGTAGAAATGTAATGGACTGGCTTGATTTTTTGGCGGCAAGCTAATCGCAGAATTTCTTGAGTGCCGTTAACATTTGCGGCTTTGAGTTGGGCATAAGGCAGAACCGAATTAACTAATGCCCCGTTATGATATATCGCATCAACAAGGCCAGCTAATTCATCAAATTTACTTGCCGAAAGCCCCAAACGTGGTTGACTTAAATCTCCGACAACTGGAATAATTTTCCTGCCAATTTGTTCATCCCAGAGTAAATAAGATGAAAGGTTATCTTTGAGTTTTCTGTGAGCCGCTTCCACACTGTTTGCCCGAATCAAACAATAAATATTGCCTGGGGTTTGTTGCAGGAGTTCAGAGAGCAAAAATGCCCCCATAAAACCCGTTGCACCTGTGAGGAAAGAATGAAATGGTCGGGTGAAAGGTAAATCTGGTGTGCTTTCTGGAACAATGGCACTATCCAGGGTAGCTTCAGCAGCTAAGTCAAAGATGGAACTGTTTTTCGCTGGTGGTGAAATGGGGTTTCCTTGGTGAGCAAGTTCAATAGCTTCAGCGAGTTCAGCAACGGTTGGTGTTTCAAAGAAACGTAGTACAGGCAATTCAATTTGCAAAACCTCCCGCAGCCGAAAAATGAGTTGGGTAACTTTGAGAGAATGTCCTCCCAATTCAAAGAAGTTATCGTGGATGCCTATCTGTTGCGAAATATTCAGCACTTCTGACCAGATTTGCACTAACTGTCGTTCTAGTTCACTGCGAGGGGGTGTATAATCACCTTGCCGACTTAGACTGGCATCGGGAACTGGTAGCGCACGATAATCTACCTTGCCGTTAGCTGTCAGTGGCAGATTGTCGAGATTTACCCACACAGCAGGCATCATGTAGTCTGGTAGCATCTGCTTCAGGAAGCGATACAGTTCGCTGCTGGTTGGCGAATTTCCTTGGGGAACAATGTAGGCTACAAGGCGTTTGTCACCTGGCGAGTCTTCGCGGACAATCACTGCTGTCGATTGCACTTGTGGGTGTTGGGCGATCGCCGCTTCAATTTCGCCTATTTCAATGCGGAATCCCCGAATTTTCACTTGGTTATCAATTCGACCTAAGTATTCGATTTTGCCATCGGGTAAATAGCGCACCAAATCACCAGTTTTGTAAAGACGCGCCTCTGGTTGATTGCTAAATGGATTGGCAATGAATTTCAGTGTAGTGACATCTGGACGACCTAAATACCCCCTGGCTAAACCATCTCCACCAATGTGCAATTCTCCAGCTACACCAATGGGGACGGGTTGGAGGTAATTGTCGAGAATATAAGTGGTGACATTATTGAGAGGAGATCCTATCGGTACAGAAGTGGCTGTGGGATGCTTTTTCATGTACTCGGATAAGTCACAGCAAGTGGCTTCAACGGTTGTTTCTGTTGGTCCGTAGGCGTTTAGCAATTGGGGAGGATTCCCTAATGGTTGCACACAGGTTTGCCAGAGTTTTAAGGTTTCTGGTAAGGCTGGTTCTCCGCCAATAATTACTAATCGCAAAGATTCTGGGAGTGTTTCTTTTGTTTTGGCTAATTCTAGTATTAGCTGATGCCAGTAGGATGTGGGCAAATCTATGACTGTTAATTGCCACTCTTGGCATCTTTGGAAAAATCGACTGGCAGACAAGAGCATTTCATCTGTGCGTAGCACCACTGTACCGCCAGTAGTTAAGCAAGGATAAATTTCTTCGGCGGCGACATCAAAGGAAACGGGGGCAAATTGGAGAACTTTATCGCTAGAGGTGATTTTGTATTTATTTTGAGCCGAGATCGCAAAATTGACGATTGACTGATGCTCAATCATTACCCCTTTGGGTTTGCCAGTGGAACCGGATGTATAAATTACATAAGCTAGGTTATCTGGTTTGAGATTGCTGATGGGTGTAGTGGCTGATTGCTGTGCTATTTCTTTCCAATCTTTATCTAGGCAAATGCAGTGGTGTAAATTGTGTTTTGGTAGTGATGAGACTAGCTTTTCTTGAGTCAACAGGACAGATGCCTGGGAATCAGAGAGCATAAAGGCTAGGCGTTCTTGGGGATAGGATGGATCTAGGGGTAAATAAGCAGCACCGGCTTTGAGAATTCCTAGTAATCCAACTATCATTAATGGGGAACGCTCTACACAAAGTCCGACTAAGTTTTCTGTGCCTACTCCCAAACTTTGTAAATAATTGGCTAGTTGATTTGCTTGCTCATCTAACTCTCTGTAGGTTAGTTTTTGGCCGACAAATTCCACTGCGATATTATCGGGTGTTTGCAACACTTGTTTGGCAAACAAATCAGGCAGAGAAGCATTTTGGGGATAGGAGAGTTGGGTATTATTCCACTCTACTAATAATTGATGTTGTTCTGCTGTTGTCAGCAAGGTTAATTGTTTGACTGGTTGATGGGGATTGGCAATAATTGCTGCTAACAAGGTTTGGAAGTTGTTAGACATCCGCGAGATAGTTTCGCGGTTAAATAAATCGCTGTTATATTCCCACTTTAATCGGAATCCTTCGGCTGTTTGTACTACTTCGAGGGTTAAATCGAATTTGGCTACTTTATGCTCTTTTTCCACTGATTTTAAGCTCAAACCAGGGAGTTCCCAGCTAATAGGTTCCTGTTGCAAATCAAACATGACTTGAAACAAGGGAGTATAGCTGAGGGAACGTTCTGGCTGTAGGGCTTCTACGACTTGCTCAAAGGGTATATCTTGATGAACATAAGCGTCGAGGGTGACTTGGCGGACTTGCTTAAGTAGTTCTAAGAAAGTGGGATTTCCTAGTAGTTTTGTCCGCATTACTAGGGTATTGACAAAGAAACCAATCAGGGATTCTGTTGCTTGGTGGTGCCGGTTGGCGATGGGAGAACCAATGAGAATATCATCCTGTCCACTGTAGCGAGATAGCAAGGTAGCAAAAGCAGTCAGAAGCGTCATATATAGGGTTGCACCTGACTGCTGACTCAGGGTTTTTAATTGCTGTGCTACCTGGGAATTGATTTCCAATTCTACAATTGCGCCTTGGAAAGTCTGGACTGCTGGGCGTGGCCGCTCTGTGGGTAGTTTTAATAGTTGCGGTGCATCTGCTAATTGCTGTTTCCAGTAGTTTTGCTGGGTTGCTAATACTTCTGATGTGAACCAGTTGCGCTGCCACACTGCGTAGTCAGCATATTGTAGGGGTAACTCTGGTAAAGGGGAAGGCAATCCTTGAGTGAAAGATTGATATAAGGTAGATAATTCTTGCATGAAAATTGCCATCGACCAACCATCAGAAACAATATGATGTATTGTCAGCAAAAGCAAATGTTCTGCGGTGGAAAATTGCCAGAGGGTTCCCCGGATTAAACAATCATTTGTTAAGTCAAAGGGTTTTTGTGATTCTAAGGTTGCTAGACGCCGGAATTCTGCTGTATCTGCGGGTAAATTTTCTGCGTTGATAACGGATAGGGGTATAGTGACATTGGGATTAATTATCTGGGTTGTTGAACCATTGATTACCTGAAAATTAGTCCGTAAAATGCTGTGCCGGTTGACTATTTCTTGAATTGCTTCTGTTAGGGCGTTGACATTTAGATTTCCCTGAATATGCACCCCAAAGGGCATATTGTAGGTAGCACTTGCTCCTTCTAGTTCGTTGAGAAACCAAAGTCTTGCTTGAGCAAAGGACAAGGGGAATTCAGTTAGATTTTGGCAAGGAACAATGGGGGGTGCAATTTGTGCTGATTTGTGGTCAACAGAAGGTTCGATAAATTTCTCTAGTTCGGCGACGGTAGGCGATTCAAACAAACAGCGCAAGGAGATATCTAAATTAAATGCCGATCGCAGTCTTGAGATAACTTGAGTTGCTAATAAAGAATGTCCTCCCAACTCAAAAAAGTTATCATAAATCCCGACTTTTTCTACACCTAAGACATTAGCTAGACAGCCGGGAATCCCCACACCATACCTGATAAGGTTGGTGTGGGATGAGAGGCGTGTGAACGGACGATTCCACCCGTGAGAGAATTAATGGCGTAGCCGTTAAAAGCGATGGGGTGGATGAGGACGTGAACAGAAAATCTATGCTAGTTAATAGGTCGGTCTTGCTCATCAATATATTTCTTTAACTGTTCGACAGTCACACCGCCACAAGAAGCAATAAAGTAGCCATTTGTCCAAAGAACATCCTTCCAATAAACCCGATTTATTAAGTCGGCGAACTCTTTGCGTAAATATCGACTAGAAACGGTTTTAAGGTTATTAATTAACTTACTCGGCTCAGTCTGCGGGGTGTATTGTAGCAATAAATGAACGTGGTCGCGCTCTCCATTAAATTCTATCAATCGTCCTTCCCACTTCTCCATCAATGCAGTAAATATTTCTTCTAGGCGCGTCAGCATTGCATCGGTCAGTACTTGACGCCGATACTTGGTGGTTAACACTAAATGGCATTTGAGGTCTGAAATCCCCCTAGCTTTGTGAATTAAGTCTTTACTCACGGTTGACACTAAAATATTCCGGCTGCTATGATAACACTAATTCAGCACCTGTGGTCAAAACGCCTGTGAGAGTGACTTATCAGTACCAATTTTATCCAGACACCAAACAGAAGCAGCAGCTTAATTACTGGCTTAGAGTCTCGCGGTATTGGTATAATCGCCAACTTGGCGATCGATTCGATTGGTGGGAGATGAACGTGCGATTCGTTTAGCCGAAACCGAATATCGGAGGATGGCTAGCAAGGCAAGAACCTTGACAACTTGATAAACATGATGGTGAGGAAAGTAACCTAGAAATCCAAGTCCATCCCTCTTGG